>CAZUTB010000089.1:0-7218 GCA_964622905.1 uncultured Oscillospiraceae bacterium
GTCGTTCACCTTAAAATATCTCACGCAGGCGACAATCTTGCCCTCAACCTCGGCTACAAGCACATACTTCGTCCTTATTTCGCGGAGAATGTCATCCTGAGTTTCGTCAAGCGCTTCAACGTGCGAGGGAACTCCGAGGTCATAGGCGTATTTTGCAAAGGCGATATGGGTGATTTCGTAAACGGAAAGCATATCATCCTCCGTTGCGCGGCGAACCATTACCTCTCTTGCCATAAGGGTACACCTCCAAAATCACTTCATCAGGAGCGCCATAACCGCCTTCTGCGCGTGCAGACGGTTCTCCGCCTCGTCAAAGACAACGGACATTTTGCCGTCGATAATATCGGCGGTGACTTCCTCGCCGCGGTGCGCGGGCAGGCAGTGCAGAAAAACAGCGCCGTCGTTGACAAACTTCCAGTTTTCGGCATTGACCTGATAATCCTTGAAGGCAAGCGCGCGCTTGCGGCTCTCCTCCTCCTGACCCATGCTCGCCCAAACGTCCGTATAAACAACGTCCGCGCCTGTCATCGCTTCCTCAACAGAGCGGGTGACGGTAACCTTGCTTCCCGCCGCCTCAGCGTTCTTTTCAGCCCATTTTACATATTCCGCCTTGGGCTGATAATCCTCGGGGCAGGCAACAGCGCAGTCAATTCCCAGCTTTGAGCAGCCTATCATAAGGCTGTGCGCCATATTGAAGCCATCGCCGATAAAGGCAAGCTTAAGCCCCTTGAGCTTCCCTAGATGCTCGTATACCGTAAGAAGGTCCGCAAGAATCTGGCAGGGATGGAACTCGTCCGTAAGCCCGTTGATGACCGGGATAGAGCCGTACTTGGCAAGCCCCTCAACGTCCGAATGCTTATAGGTGCGAATCATAATTCCGTCAACGAAGCGCGAAAGCACCTCGGCGGTATCGTGAATGCTCTCGCCGCGCCCTATCTGAATATCCCTGTCCGAAAGGAAAAGCCCCTTGCCGCCGAGCTGTGAAATTCCCACCTCGAAGGAAACGCGGGTGCGCGTGGAGGACTTGGTGAAAATCATAGCAAGATGCTTGCCCTTCAAGATTTCGTGCGGGATTCCCTTCTTCTGCTTATCCTTCAAATCGGAGGCAAGCGCAAGGCACTGCATAATTTCATCGGGAGTCCAGTCCTGCAAGGTTAAAAGATGCTTCTGATTGAAAGGCTTTTCCGCCTTATACTGCATAACCGGCATAATTATTTACCCCATTTCGTCAATATTTCGTCCAGAGCGGCTACAACCTGCATAACCTGCTCAACTGTTATGATAAAGGGAGGAATGAACCGAAGCACATTGCCCTCCGCTGTTCCCGCAAGGATACGGCGCTCAAAAAGCTCCCTCTGCGCGTCCTTTGCCGAAGAGTTTTTATCAAGCTCTACCCCAAGCAGCAGCCCTCTGCCCCTTACATCTACTATGCAGGAATGCTTCTGCGCAAGCTCCTGCAGGCAATGCTTCATGTAAGCGCCGACAACCTTTACGTTTGAAAGCACATCGGTTTTCGTAAGCTCCGTCATAACGGCTATTCCCGCCGCGCAGCCAAGAGGATTGCCGACATACGTTCCGCCGTGGTCGCCGGGCTTGAACGCGGAGGCCACACTCTCCTTGGCTAAAAAAGCGCCGATGGGGAAGCCGTTGCCGAGAGTTTTCGCAACGGAAATGATATCCGGTGAAAGCCCGAGGGAGGCATAGGAGGTCATTTCTCCCGTTCGTCCAAGGCCAACCTGAACCTCGTCAAGCATAAAGAGGATTCCCTTTTCATGACAAAGGTTCTGCACGCCCTTCAAGTAATCGCGGTTTCCCTCGATAACTCCGCCCTCCGCCTGTATCGTTTCCAAAATAACGGCGGCGGTATTCGGCGTTATCGCCTTCTCGATGGCTTCAAGGCTGTTGTACTCTACGTTTATGAAGCCCTGAGGAAGCGGAAGATAAGGCTCCTGATACCTCGGCTGCCCCGTTGCGGCGGTGTTGGCAAGCGTTCTGCCGTGGAAGCTGCGCTTTGCGGAGATAACCTCCCATTTGCTTTCGCCGCGCCTGCTGAAATAGCAGCGCGCAAGCTTATACATTCCCTCGTTCGCTTCGCTTCCGCTGCTCGTGAAGAAAACCCTGTCCATCTTCACAGCCTCGCAGAGCATTTTTGCAAGCACAGCCTGATTCTCGATATAGTAAACCGAGGAGGTGTGAACAAGCCTCTGCGCCTGCGAAACAAGCGCCTCCGTGACGCGCTCGTTGCAATGCCCGAGGGAGCAGACGGCGATTCCCGCCATGAAATCAAGGTACTCTGTTCCGTCCGTCGCGGTAAGCACAGCGCCCTTTCCCAAGGAAAACGCAACTGGAACGCGCTTGCCGAAGGTGTTCATATAATAGCGCTCGTCAAGCGCCATAATGCTTTTAAGCTCCATAAGCCTCCTTATTCGGAAACCATAGTTCCGATACCTCTGTCGGTGAATATTTCAAGCACAATCGGGTGCGGAATCGTTCCGTTCACGATATGAGTTCGCTTCACCCCGTGCAGAACCGCTCTTACGCAGCCCTGCACCTTCGGGATCATACCTCCGTCAATTATTCCGTCGTCGATATATCGGTTTATTTCGTCAACGGTGATAACCGGAACGAGCGAATCCTTATCGTTCTTATCAAGGTATACTCCGTCGATATCGGTAAGGAACATAAGCTTTTCCGCCTGCAATGCAACGGCAATCTCGCCGGCTACGGTGTCGGCGTTGATATTGTAGCTCTCGCCGTCCGCGCCGATTCCGATTGGCGCAATGACGGGGATATACTCATCCTGCGTGAGCATATTGATAAGCGAGGTGTTCACATGGATTATCTGCCCTACATAGCCGAGGTCAACTCCGTCCGGCGAGGGCTTCTTAATGGTTTCAAGCAAAAGCCCGTCCTTGCCCGAAAGCCCTACCGCCTTAGCGCCAAGGCAGTTGAGCTGGCTGACAATCTCCTTATTGAGCTTGCCGACAAGCGCCATCTGGACAACCTCCATCGTCGCCTTATCGGTAACGCGGAGCCCGTTATGGAACTCGGACTTGATGTTCATTGCGCCGAGCATTTTGTTAATCTCGGGTCCGCCGCCGTGAACCACTACGGGATTGACTCCCACAGCCTTGAGCAGCGCTATATCCTGAAGAATCGAGGTGGTGAGGGACGCGTCAATCATCGCGTTCCCGCCGTACTTGATTACTACGGTTTTGCCGTGAAGACGCTGAATGTAGGGAAGCGCCTCCATGAGAATATTGGCTTTATTCAAATACGCGGCGTAATCTCCGCTGTTCTCCCTTATCTGCGACATCAAAATGCCCTCCCTTTCAGCTTTGGACGAGGCGCAAAAGCATATCCGTCCTCTATAACCGATTATACGCGGAAGTGAATATAAATGCAAGCCTTTTGAATAATATTCTTTTCCTTCGGTGCGCTATTACTTTTTGCCAGACTAAAAAGAGTGCGCGGAGAAAAGCTATCGGGGTAATCTCATTTATGCTTTGGAGGGCGCTATTGTGAAGAAGCTCGCGGCTATGGTGATGCTGCTCGCGGCGGCGATAATATGCGCGTATATTTCGGCAGGCGGGGAGAAAGCAGCGGAGGTTCGCACTATCTCCATAGCGCGCGGAACGGTAAGCGAAGTTCTGCCGATAACGATAACGGCAAGGCACAGCGAGGTATCCGCGCTCACAGCGGGAACGAGCGGAATCGTAAAAGAAATCTATGTTAAGGAAGGCGAAAGCGTCAAAAAGGGCGAGGCGCTACTTCGCTTTAAGGCTATCGGCGAGAGCGACCTCAGCAGGGCTGTTGTAAGAGCCGAGGAGGACGGGGTTGTAAGCGCAATAAACGTAATGCGCGGCGCGGCAGCAAATGAAAGCACTCCGCTCATGACCATTTCGGGCGGCGGAACTGTATTAACTGCGCGGGTAAGCTCGCCGGACGCTTCACGCCTTAGTATCGGAACGCCGGTTATGACAAGCGCGGGCGAGTGCATAATCGAAGGCATTTACCATACGGGCGACGGCTATGCGGCGCTGGCGCTTTCCTGCACGGGCAAAAGCGATTTGAAAGCGGGCGAAGCAATAGCGGGCGAGGCGCTGTTGCAGAGGCAGGAGAATGTTCTCATGCTTCCGATAGAAGCGGCGGCGGGCGAGGAAATATGGGTTGCCCGCGCGGGCAGGGCAAGGAAGGTAAGGGTTGAATACGGAGTGGTTGGCGGCGGCTATGCGGCGGTATTCGGGCTTGAGGACGGCGACAGGGTAATACTCTCCGATACATCCGAGCTAGCCGACGGAATGGAGCTGCGGGAGGCGGGTGAATGACGAGAAGGGGCGATATGCTTTTTATCGGGATAAGAAACGCCGCGCTCTGCCCTCTGCGGATGCTCCTGTGTACACTCACCCTTGCGATAGGCGTAGGCGCTGTTACCTGTGTATGGGCGATATCCAAAACCGGCGAGGGCGCGGTGATGGAAAAGCTGTGGGAAATGGGGATAAGCCGAATTGAGCTTTCCGGACGTGAGTTCAGCGAGGAGGACGCAAAAGCGGCAAGCGCGATAGCGGGCGAAAGCGCCGCGCGGCATATATCCTTCGCCGCGCCGATTGGCTCAGGCGAGGAGAGCGGAATTGTGACCGCCTGCGACAGCGGCTATATGGACGCGGCGGGAATAAGGCTAAAATCAGGGCGCTTTTTCACATGGCTTGAGTGCGAAAGAGGCGCGCGGGTTTGCCTTGTGAGCGATAAATGCGAGCATACGGGCGGCAGGGTCGAAGTTTTCGGGTATGCGCTTGACGTTGTCGGCGTTTACGAATGGCAGAGCGCAAAGGGCAGGGACGCTTTAGTTCCGCTTTCGCTATTTGTCGGCGATAAGGAAAGCATGGGAATAACGGTAAACGCGGCTATAAGCCGCGACGCGGAGGAAGCGGCGGAAAGAATGAAGAGCGCGCTTTCCATGGGGCAGGGCGGCGAAATTACAGCGCAGAGCGCAGTAAGGGAAACCCGCGCGGCGCAGGAGGTTATGCGCGTTTTCACAAGGGTGCTTATATGGGTTAGCGCGGCGTGCATTCTGCTCGGGCTTATCGGGATAATGTCCGTAATGCTGCTCTCGGTAAGCCAGCGCAGGAGGGAGATTGGACTTTACATAGCGCTCGGCGCGGGAAAGGCTTCCGTTATGGCTATCTTTCTTTCGGAGGGCTGCGCTTACTCCGTCTTAGGCGGGCTTTTCGGCGCTGTTATAGGAATTTTGATGACAAAAACAGCCGGCTGGGCAATAGGCATATCCGCCCGAATACCCATACGGCTGTTTCCGATTGTTATTCTGATTTCAAGCGCCTCGGGGCTTTTGTTCAGCCTGCTTCCCGCGCTGCGGGCAAGCTCGCTCTCCCCTGCCGACGCGCTGAGATAGCTTTACCTGAGACTTGCCCTCTGCTCCGCAACGGACTCGGAGTTGAGATACTCGTCAAAGCTGTCGCGCCTGTCGATTATGCCGTTCGGCAGCAGCTCTATAACGCGGTTGCAGGCGTTCTGCATAATCTGATGGTCATGGCTGACGAGAATCATTCCGCCCTTGAAGGAGGTAAGTCCCTCATCAAGAGAGGTTATGCTTTCAAGGTCGAGGTGGTTGGTAGGCTCGTCAAAGAGCAGGAAGTTTGCGCCGGAGAGCATCATTTTGCAGAGCATACATCTTACGCGCTCGCCTCCGGAAAGCACCTTGACCTCCTTGAGCGCCTCCTCGCCGGAAAAGAGCATACGCCCGAGCCAGCCGCGGATTGTGGTTTCATACGGGTCGGTGGAATACTGCCTCAGCCACTCGATAAGGTTCATGGTAAGCCCGTCAAAGAACTTGCCGTTATCCTTGGGGAAATAGTCGGTGGTGATGGTGATTCCCCATTTGAAGCTGCCCTCGTCCGGCTCCATATTTCCGGTAAGAATCTCGACAAGCGCGGTCTTTGCCGCCTCGCTGTCGGAAAGCAGGGCAACCTTATCATCGCGCGTTAGTGTAAACGAAACGTCGTTCAGCACCTTTTTGCCGTCAATGGTCTTGCTTATATGGGAAACAGCGAGAATATCATTCCCCGCCTCGCGCGAGGGCTGAAAGCTGATGAAGGGATAACGGCGGGAGGACGGAACAAAGTTTTCCATTTGCAGGTTGTCGAGCAGCTTCTTGCGGCTTGTAGCCTGCTTGGATTTCGAGGCATTAGCGGAGAAGCGCTGAATGAACTCCTGCAATTCCTTAATCTTCTGCTCGGTCTTCTTATTCTGCTCCTTCATCTGGCGCGCAGCCATCTGAGTGTACTGATACCAGAAATCGTAGTTGCCGACGTACATTGTAATCTTCGAGAAGTCGATATCCACAATATGCGTGCAGACCTTATTGAGGAAATAACGGTCATGGCTGACCACGATAACCGTATTGTCAAAGTCCAGAAGGAAGTTTTCAAGCCATTCGGTCGCCTTCAAATCAAGGTGGTTAGTAGGCTCATCGAGCAGGAGGATATCCGGCTTTCCGAAAAGCGCCTGCGCAAGCAGCACCTTGACCTTGCGGGTTGAATCGAGCTGCGACATCTGCATCTGCTGAAATTCTTCCTCAACGCCAAGACCGCTGAGCATTATCTGCGCGTCGCTCTCGGCGTTCCAGCCGTCCATTTCCGCAAACTCCGCCTCAAGGTCGCCAAGGCGAACGCCGTCGGCGTCCGTAAAGTCAGCCTTGTTGTACAAGGTTTCCTTTTCCTTCATTACCTCATAGAGATGCTTATAGCCCATGAAAACGGTATCCATTACGGAATACTCGTCAAAAGCGAAGTGATCCTGACGGAGAACGCCAAGGCGCTCGCCGGGAGTAATCAGCACCTCGCCCTTATTCGGCTCAAGCTCGCCGGAGAGAATGCGCAGGAAGGTGGACTTGCCCGTTCCGTTCGCGCCGATAAGCCCATAGCAGTTGCCCGCCGTGAACTTGATGTTAACATTCTGATAAAGCGGCCTTCCGCCGAATCTTAAGGTTACGCCCTGAGCTTCTATCATTTGCCTTTTCAAACCCTTTCAAGCAGTCGATAACCGCGGTCTGCCAACTCAAACCGCATACTGTATCAGCATACCACAAAAGGAAGCGTTTGAAAACATCTCAAGGGAAAAATAAACGCGCGCGAAAAGAAAAGAGATGCATACAAAAAGCCGCCCGATATGCAGTCGGCGAAATTTGACCTGAAAGCGCAG
>CAZUTB010000090.1:0-7099 GCA_964622905.1 uncultured Oscillospiraceae bacterium
GGGCGGCAAAGCCACCCCTGCGGATTACAAAAGAAGGGTGTCACTTCTTTACATCCCAGAGCAAATGCCAATAATGCCCATAATTAGAGGACTGCCGCAGATTCGTCTGCGGCAGTCCCTTTTCTTACCTTTGCTTCATTCCTGTTGGCTGCGAACCTTTTACAGTCCGAGTAACCATTCATTACCTGTAGGGACGAACTGCGTTCGCCCGCCTTCGTTGCCCTTGCTGCATACGAGATTCCAGTTTCTTTACCTCTGGCAGCGGCAGCAGGAATTGGTATTCCCGAGAACGGTGTCATCGGAGCAGAGCGGCGGGAAAAGCGGCAGGGAGAAGAACTCGTCGCAGACATTTTCTGCAAATTCCTCGCAGGGCGGAACGGTGCAGAAGCCGTAGGACGGAATGAGAACCTCGACCTTGGCAAGCACCTTCAATACCACGGTAACGCATACGGTCATGCGGAAGCGGTTGTTGCCCTCATATACTCCGGATACGCAGATTGCGCTGACCATGCTCTCAATCTTGTAGGGAACAATGGATTCGTCGGGCAGGGAGAGCAGAACGTCCTTGTGTACCTTAATGACAGCTTTGCCGATATACTGAACGCAGCGGCTGTCCGTGAACAGTATGTCGATGGGAACATCCACAGTGAGCCTTACGCGGGCAAAGCAGGGGCGGTCGCAGAGCCTGTCAATCTGCAAATCGGAGATGACTCCGTCCGTAGTGGTTGAGCGGCAGGAATCAAAGGTGATGGGCGGCACGGGCGGCGAGGTGGGCGGAATCGTGTCGGGAGTATTGTTGCGGCAGGAGCCGACGGTATCCTGACACGAGCAGCCGCACTGACAGGAGCAGCTGTCCGCAACCTGAGCGTAGCTTGTGATGGTAACGCGAACGTCATTCAGCTGCTCCTGCTGCAAGCAGGAATCATAGACGCGCTCAAGCTGTACGCAGATGCGCTCCGTAAGCCCGTCTGTGGCGTTTCCGGAGATGGTGCCGGGACAGGCGCGCGTATCGGCGTTTTTGTAGCTGTAAAACGACATGGTATCCCTCCTTCTTATGGCTGGGACGGCGGACGGCTTAATTGCCTCCGCCTTACACTCTCATGCTATGCAAAGCTCAAAACGAGTGTGAGAATAAAGAAAGCAAATCTTGCTGAATACGGAATAATACGGCAGGTTCAATCGTTATTATGGTAAGGACCGCGATTTGAAGCGCTCATGCGCCTGCTTCGCGGCATGGGCAAAAGACCGGCTGCCCGAAAGGAGTCAAAAATGAAACGCTTTTTTCCGATTATTCTTGCAATAATGCTTGCGCTTCTGCTTCCCGTTATCGCCTGCGCGGAGGGAGAGGATACCGATTATGTGCGCGTAATGCGTCTCAGGCTTTATGAAGACGGCGTCGAGGGCGCTTTGCTGCCCGTTTCCAGCGATTCCGTCAATCTTGCAATCCGCCCCTGCTCTGCGCTTGACGCGGAGCTGCCCTCGCTTGGGCGGCTTGAGGATATCGAAAGCGCCGCGCTTGGCGAAATTAAGCTTATCTCCCTTGGCGGAATAACCGCAACCGCCGAGGACGGACGGCTTTATGTTAAGGGAATAGAGCTTGAGGCGGGCACCTACGCCTGTCAGCTTGTGTTCTCCGCCTCGCTCCGCTCCGATATTGTTATCGCTTCAACCGCGCCCGGGGGAATCCCCGAAAAAAGCGGTGTTATTCCCGCAACCTCGCTTACTGCCGAGAAGAAAATGGTTGTCTATGCGGGCGATAGGATAGCGCTTCCCGTTACCTACGAGCCTGCCGACGCGAACAGCTTCAATCTCAAATTGAGCTACGGCAACAAGAATATTGTGGATTACACCGGCGGAATCCTAACCGCGCTCAAGAAGGGCGAAACCTATCTTTACATAACGGTTGACGGAGGACGCAGGTCAACTGTTTACTTCAATGTGCGTCAGCGCGTCGAGAGTATTTCGCTCAAGAAGGACAGCTTCACCATCGCGGAGGGAAAGAGCGAAACCATCAACGCGACTGCGCTTCCCGCCAACGCGAATATTCGCAAGCTCACCTATACCTCCTCCGATGAAAATGTCGCGAAGGTCAACGAGAACGGAACTATAAAGGCGGTTGCCCTCGGTGAATGCGTTATTACCGTTGCAAGCGCCGACGACCCCACCGTGTTTGCCGAGTGCGATGTAAGCGTCACCGTGCTTGTTTCCAAGGTCGTCCTAACCGAGCCGGAAACGATGTACGTTGGTGAAACCGCAAAGCTCGCCTTCGGCGTTGAGCCGCAGAGTGCAAGCTCCAAGGCGCTCACCTTCAAATCCGCAAACAAGGCGATTGCCACCGTTGACGAAAACGGAGTGATAACCGCTGTCGGGCGCGGAAAGACTACGATTACCGCAACCTCTGCGGACGGCGGAAACCGCTCCGCGTCGGTGAGTGTTACCGTAAAGCAGCAGCCCACCGGAATAACGCTTTCCAAGCAAACCCTTGCGCTCAATACCGGAATAAAGTCTACGCTCACCGCGAAGGTTACGCCGAGCAACGCCAATGAAACGGACCTTGAGTGGACAACGAGCGATTCCGCGATTGCAACGGTTAACGAGCGCGGAGTTGTAGTAGGTGTTTACCCCGGAACCTGCACTGTAACCGTAAGAAGCAAGGCTTTCCCCGAAATCTACGCCGAGTGCGCCGTTACCGTCAGCCAGCCCGTAACCAAGATAAGCTTTGAGCTTTCCGCGCTCAACCTCACCGTAGGCGATACTGATACGCTGAGCTGGTCCGTCCTGCCCCTTTACGCCTCAAACAAGGCTGTAACCTTCACCAGCGCCGATACGAAGATTGCTACCGTTGACTCAAACGGCTTGGTTCGCGCGATGAAGCGCGGCAAGACCACTATAACCGTTAAGGCGGCGGACGGAAGCAGGGTCACCTCGAGGATTACCGTAAACGTAATTCAGCCGCTCTACGGAATTTCAATGCGCAACACGCAGAAGACCGTCGGAGTAAACAAAGCGGCTTATGTGTATGTAGACCTCAATCCTTCGGATGCCTCTAACTCCAAGATATACTGGACGAGCGCCGATACCTCGATTGCCAAGGTGAGCGGAAGCTCCACAAAGGGAAGGGTTGTCGGAGTCGCATGGGGCGATACTACTCTTACCGCTGTCAGCGACGAGGGCGGCTACAGCGATGTTATGACCATCCATGTAGGCGATTACAACGAGGCTGTCAGCATCCTTGAGCTGGATATGTATTACAATGACGCGGGCGAGAAGATTCCGTATATCCGCTTCCGCAATGAGTCCAACTTTACCGTGAGCCGCGTCAATTTCTACATTTACGCTCAGGATAAGGACGGCAACGAGCTGCCCATCTGGTGGGATTACACTCAGGGCGAGGGCAGATACGCCAGAACGCTTACGCCCGGGCAGAAGACCAACAGCAACTATTTCCGTTATGATGAGGATTATGACTTTACCGATTGCGAGTACCTCAGGGTCTGCATTGTGAGCTATGAGATGGAGGACGGAACGCTTTACCGCATCTCGCCCAGCCATTATCCTACGCTCGAATGGCAGTCCGACCAATACCTTGCCGATATAGACAACCCTCAGCCCGAAAACACGCTTGAGCCGCCCACCGGCGGAGAGCTGGGCTGAGCAGGGCTTAGCCAACGCAGCCGCGCTGAAGCGTCCGCCATTCGCGGAAGCCTTTGGCGCGGCTTTGGTATACCTTCCTTAATATACGGCAGAATAGTGTTATCTGCCGCAGGGAGGTAAGCGCTTGGATATTGTTGTTATTGTCACGGGGCTGGGCAGCTCCGATATTGCGCTTATGCCGCAGAGCGGCGAGGCGGGCGCGTTCATTGCGGGCTGCGCGCGAATTTCGGGTGTAACTGCTCCATTCCCGTGCCTTGCCCATGTTTCGGCTGTCAGCGCGCTTACCGGCTGCAGCGCGGCGGCGCACGGGCTAATGCATCCCTTTGCCGCCACTCGCGGCGCTCCGCAGAGCTTCAGAAGGGCGTATGACGGTGAAAGCTGCCTCTCTGTAACTACCGCGCTTATGCGCCTGAAAAAGCATAAGGTGGACTGCGCGGCGTTTCTTTGCCCGTCCACCGCCGAGAGCAAAAGCGCCTCCGTGTGCGTCCCGTTTCTGTCGCGCGGGGGAGCGGGAGCGCTTATCCACGCGGGCAGACGGGCGTATCGCTACCGCAGGCTGGTTATGGCTGAAAGCCGCGAGGAGGCGGACAGCGAGGCGGTGTACGCCGTATGCCGCCTTTCGGGAGCGAAAAAGCGCCCCGATATTGCCTTTATAACGCTCTGGAATCTTTACTATTCTCGGCGCGAGTACGGCGATAATGATGATAGAACCACCGCCGCGCTTATGAAGACCCTTGCGCAGCTTGTGCTGCTGCGCGGCGCGGCTCACAGGCTGTTCGTGTACGGAACGGGAAGCCTGTTCTCGGTTATAAACGCCTATCCGCTTCCGCAAATTTTACGCAAAACGGGGCTTGCGGCTTGCGTTTATGCGCAGGCGGCGGACAGCGGCGCTTATCTTTTCCCATATTCGGGAAAGGAAAGGGAGAGTGAGCGCGGCTTTGAGCTTCTTGAAAGGAAGCCCGAGCTTGCGGGAGCAAAAGCTCTTATGCGCCTTTGCGGGCGGTGCGCGGGAATGAGCGAGCGCCCTGCGCGCGTTTTGAAGGGCAATGTCGGTGATGTGTTCATAGACTCTGCGGGGAACGCGCCGATGATGGCAAGCGATTTGTTTTCGCAGTCGCGCGGGCTTTACCTCTTTTCCGGCGGCGGCTTCGTTGCGGGCAAAAAGGACATTTCCGCCTCCTGCCTCGACCTGCTTCCCACTCTTTTCTACACCCTTGGCATTGAGGATGAGGGCTTGCAGGGCAGCATCCTGCACGGCTGCTTCTGAATCGCGAATATGGAGCGCGCGCCCATATTCTAAGCAGATGTATTGCCGCTGGGGGAGCGATAATGCTCGTAATGGCACGTTTGTGGCGGCTCAGTCCCAAATTCGCAGCGATATACAGGGCATAATGCTTGACAAGTGGAACGTAAAGTGCAATAATAAATTCCTGTTTACGTTAGGCTATCTTAATTCTTACCATAAACCGAAGGAGGAAATATGAGTCGAATCTGTGATATTACCTATTACTTCCATAGCGGTTTCTCCGTCAGCGTCGATGACACTTTTCTTCTTTTCGATTATTGGCTCGGCGAGGAAGGCGACCTGCCCGAGGAGGTAAGGCTCACCGAGAACCGCCTTGCCAAGTATAAAAACGTTATTATCTTCGTTTCGCATTGCCATCCCGACCATTATGACGAGGTTATTTATTCCTTCCGCTCGCTTCCGAATGTCACCTACATCATAGCTGCTGACGCGCCCGTCGGCAGCAGGGGAAAGCGTATGGCGCGCGGGGACAAGCTGAAAATCGGCGATGTAAGCATAACCGCCTATGGCTCTACCGACCCGGGCGTAAGCTATCTTGCAGAAATAGGCGGAATGCGCTTCTTCCACGCGGGAGATTTGAATTTCTGGCATTGGCGCAAGGAAAGCACGCTCAAGGAGATTGAGAAGGCTGAGGCGGATTTCGGGGATTGCCTCAAGGAGCTTGACGGAGTTAAGATGGACGTTGCCTTCTTCCCCGTTGACCCGAGAATGGGCGAAATGTACGACGCGGGAGCGACGACCTTTATTTATCAGATTAAGCCGCGCCTGCTGTTCCCTATGCATTGGCAGAGGCGCGCCGAGGTTGCGGTGGATTTCGCAAGGCGGCAGACCAACCGAAACACCGAAATTGTTGCCCTTACCAAGGCGGGTCAGAATTGCCGCTGCGATTTTTCCGAAACGGAAATAAGCCTTAAAATTAGCTCCTTCCGCCGCCGCGAGGAGGAGGACGAGGCAGAAAAAGCCGCGATTCTTTTCGAGCATGACGAGCTGATAAGCGAGGAGGAGCGCAAGCCGAGCCGAATCGCCGAGGCGGTCGCCAAGGCCAAGGAGAAGGCGGCGCAGGAGGCAAAGCCCGAGGAAACGGGCGATTTCGACCTTGACGACCCCTTCCATAATACGGATTTACCGGTTAAGCTTTAATCTTACATATAAGTATAAATTGAACGGAGCGGCATAAACACCGCTCCGTTTTGCTTGTCTATGAATATAGCAGATGAATGCTATTTCTGCTCCGCTTTATCTCAGCATAATAAGCGAGGATGGCTCAATTTTAATATCCGCTTCATCCATCGGAATTATTTCGCCGTCAACGTTCATCCTCAGCGCCGCGTCCTTAACGCGTATTGTGAGGCGTGAGCAGGTTACCCTTTCGGTAGCCTTGAAGCTCAGAATTTTGCCCATAAGCATTCTGACGGCGTAAACCGGCATCTGCCAGTTGGGGATCATCTTCATCAGCGTAAGGTCTATAAGCCCGTCATCGGGCAGAGCCTTCGGCACAATCTTCATTCCTCCGCCGATATAGCGCCCGTTGCCCGCCGCGCAAATGAGCAGCTTTCGGTCTGTCGCGGGCTTTCCGTCAATGGAAATTTCCATTATCGGCGCTCTGAAATGCAGTATTGTGCATATAACGCCGTAAAGGTAGGGGAGCAGCCCGCGCACATATTTCTTTGCCCTCAAGGAATAGTCAAGCACGGATACGTCAAAGCCTGTCCCGACCACGTTAAGGAACGCCTGTCCGTTTATCAGCCCGGTGTCAACGGGCTTTCTTTCTGCGCCGCTTAAGTAGAATTCCATTGTCTCAAGCGGCTTTCGCGGCACTCCGATTGTTTTGATAAAGTCATCGCCCGTTCCGGCGGGGACTATCGCAAGCGCCGTATTAGTGTGAATCAGCCCGCGAGCCACCTCCAGCGCGGTTCCGTCGCCGCCTACCGAGAAAACGGTTTCGTCGCCCCTCTCGGCAGCGCGGGACGCAAGCTCTGTCGCGTGCCCGGGATGCTGAGTCCACACGGTTTCATGCTCTACCCTGCGCTCGGTAAGTATTTTGTCTATTTCTTCCCCGATTTTCTTAGCAAAGCCGCTTCCCGCAATCGGGTTTATCAATAGCGTTATCATCGGAATATCCCCCTTAAGCCGTATAGC
>CAZUTB010000091.1:0-211 GCA_964622905.1 uncultured Oscillospiraceae bacterium
GGCGGAATGCCGCTCTATTACTATCTGCTTTCAGTAGAGTAATATGCTGCTTTCCGAGCAAAAGGGAATAGGAAATGCCAGAATGACGGCACTGCGCCTCAGCGGAATCGAGGACGCAGTGTCTCTTTTGATGTATCTGCCGCAAAGCTATCGCGATTTAAGCAAGCTTACGCCGATTTCTGAGCTGAACGTTGGAATTCCATCCGTTATA
>CAZUTB010000091.1:221-7059 GCA_964622905.1 uncultured Oscillospiraceae bacterium
GCTTTGCAGGATGACAGCGGAAAGCTTACCGCAATTTACTTCAACCAGTCCTGGATGCAGCGCCAGTTCAGCGAGGGAGACACAGTAACTCTTTCCGGAAGGCTTGCTATAAAGAACAAGCAAAAGCAGCTTATTAACCCGACTCTCGAAAAGGAAGACGGAATACGGCCTGTATATAAGCCGATAAAGGGCTTCCCGACAAAGCTGCTTCGGGAAACCATTGCAAATCTGCTTGAAGAAGGCTGTATGCCGCCCGAAATGCTGCCGGAGAGCATACTTAGCGGCTATTCCCTTATGCCGATTGATAAGGCGATAAGGGAAGCGCATATTCCGCAGAGCGAGGAAACCCTTAAGGAAGCGCGCAGACGGCTCGCGTTTGAAAACCTGCTGATGTACCAGTGCGCTATATTTGCATCCAAAAAGCGCAGAGGAGAGGGCTTCCTTTTCAATGTATCCGATGAAACGAAAAAACGGTTCTGGAGCGCAATGCCATATAAGCCAACAAACGCGCAGCTAAGAGTGACTGACGAAATATACAGCGATTTCAGCTCGCAGACCGCAATGGCTCGGCTTGTTCAGGGCGATGTAGGCTGCGGAAAAACGGCGATAGCCTTCGCTGCAATTTACGCTGCTTTCTGCTCAGGCTATCAGTCTGCGCTTATGGCGCCCACGGAGATTCTGGCAAGACAGCACTTTGAAAGCGCGAAGAAGCTGCTTGAGCCGCTTGGCGTGAAGTGCGGGCTGTTTATAGGCGAAATGAAGGCAAAGGAGCGCAAGGACGCGCTTGCAAGCATAAAAAGCGGCGAATGGAAGCTTGCAATAGGCACTCATGCCTTGATAGGCAAGGCGGTAGAGTATTCTAATCTCGGGCTTGCCATAACGGATGAGCAGCACAGATTCGGCGTTAATCAGCGGCAGACGCTTGCGGATAAGGGTCATAACCCTCATGTCCTCGTGCTTTCGGCTACTCCGATACCTCGCTCTCTCGCGCTTATACTGTACGGCGACCTTGATGTTTCGATAGTTGACGAGCTTCCTCCCGGAAGAACGCCTGTTATGACAAGAATAGTGCCGAAGCAGAAGCGCGATTCCCTGTTTGGCTTTGTCCGCGATGAGGTAAGCAAGGGCAGGCAGGCGTATATCGTATGTCCTTTGGTTGAGGATGACGATGAAGCAGAGGATTTGAAGAGCGCAAAGGCGGTATTTGACGAGCTTTCAAGCACTCAGCTGTCGGGGCTTCGCCTCGGGCTTACATACGGAACACAGAAAAGCGCTGAAAAAGCCGAGGTTATCACGCGTTTCTCGGCAGGCGAGCTTGATGTGCTTATAGCAACTACGGTTATCGAGGTCGGAGTTAACGTTCCGAACGCGACAATTATGGTTATTGAAAATGCGGAGCGCTACGGACTCAGTCAGCTTCATCAGCTTCGCGGACGTGTCGGCAGAGGAAGCGAGGAAAGCTGGTGCTTTCTTGAGGGCGAGCGGAACGAGCGCCTGGATATGATGACGAAGACCAATGACGGCTTTGAAATAGCGCAGAAGGACCTTGAGCTTCGCGGTCCGGGTGACCTTTTCGGAACGGCTCAGCACGGCGCAATGGAGCTTTTCGGGGACGCGTCGGGCGCGGATATAAGGCTTATACAGGAAACGCAGGCGCTTGCAAGAAAGATGCGGGACGCTCTGCCGGAGTCTGCGGAAACTCAGGCTTTATTTGCGACCGCACAGGAATTTATAGAGAAAAAAGGGCTGAAGGCCTCGCTTAGCTGAATTTTTGTTAAGCTTGGGTAAGCAAGCATTATATGATTATAGTGCGATTTTCGGCATAAGAAAAACCATCAGCTGTTAACTGATGGTTTGGTGGCTACGGTAGGAGTCGAACCTACGACACTCCGGGTATGAACCGAATGCTCTAGCCAACTGAGCTACGTAGCCATTGGTTGCGGGGGTAGGACTCGAACCTACGACCTCCGGGTTATGAGCCCGACGAGCTACCAAACTGCTCTACCCCGCGATGTAAAGCCGCTTCACGCGACGAAAGTTAGTATAGCGTATAAGGCGCTCAAAGTCAATCCCTTTTTTGAAAAAAGTTGATAATTGATTATTGACGGTTAATATGCAGTAATTATGGACAATGGACAAATAATTACCGTTGGTGTATTCTATAATGCGATCAAGTGTTTTTGCAGAAAGCTGAAGGGAAGCAAGGAAAGATGAAGCTGCTCGTTCATATCTGTTGCGCGCCGTGCTCTGTAGCATGTATTAAGGAACTCCGAAGCGAAGGCATTGGGGATTTATGCGGGCTTTGGTATAACCCGAATATTCATCCCTTTACCGAATATAAGGCGAGAAGGCTCACGCTTATCGACTATGCAAAATCAATAGACCTCCCGCTCCTTGACGAGGGAGAATACGGCTTAAGATACTTTATCAGCAATATTTATCCCGATTATGATAACCGCTGCGGCTTCTGCTATTCCTCGCGCCTTGAGTATACGGCAAAGCGAGCGAAGGAACTCAAGATGGATGCGTTCACTACAACGCTTCTGATAAGCCCGTATCAAAAGCATGACTTAATCAAGGAAACAGGCGAGAGGATAGCGGAGGAAATCGGGATCCCGTTCCTTTATCGAGATTTCAGACCGTATTTCCGTCAAGGGCAGGATGAAGCCCGCGAGCTGGGGCTTTATATGCAGAAATACTGCGGCTGTGTGTTCAGCGAAGAAGAGCGCTATCGCAAAAAGAAGAAGCAGCCCCAATTAGAATCGAGGTGATATCATGCCACAGAACGGCGTTCACTTTTTGACAAGCGACGCAAGGCTGCAGCGGCTGTACGATTCCGCCGAGAAAAAATGCGAAGGCAATATCAAAAGCTTCTGCGGAACCAAGGTGCTTGTCGAGGGCGGAGGATACGAGAAGATATGGCTCGAAACTCAGCCTATGGGCGGCGAAATGTATGCAAAGCGCAATCTTGAGGTAGGGCTAAACAATCAGCTGATGTTTATGAAATATCAGCGGGAGGACGGCAGGATACCCGGAAGCATTGCGCTTGAAAACGGCAAAGTCATACCGCAATTCAATAAATTTCAAGGCTTCTGCTTTCCCGCTCCCGCTCTTAATATGTATTACCTCATAGGCGAAAATCGCGAGTATCTTGATATGCTTAAAAACTGCCTTGAGAGGTTCGACGCATACCTTTGGCGCGTTCGCGACAGCAATAAAGACGGCTTGCTGGAAAGCTGGTGTGTTTATGATACCGGCGAGGACAATGCGGTAAGATACGGCGATTCTCCGAACGCATGGACGGAGGAATTCCCGCCGCAGGATAGCTCGGTAGTCCCGATGGCGTCCATGGATTTTATGAGCTACTCATATTCCGCGCGGGACACGCTTTCAATAATTGCGCGTATAGAGCATGACGAAAACGCCTGTCGTTTATGGAGTGAAAAGGCGCAAAGCGTAAAAAAGGCTATCCGCGAAAGGCTTTGGGACGATAAGAGAGCGGCGTGCTTTGATATTGATAAGCACGGAAACAGAATAGACGTTCTTTCGCACAACACACTTCGCTGTATGTATTGGGGCTCGTTATCGCAGGATATGGCGGACAGATTCGTTAAAGAGCATTTGCTGAATCCCGAAGAATTCATGACAAATATGCCGCTCCCGAGCGTTTCCGTAAGCGATAAGGCATTCAGAAATATCAAGACGAATAACTGGAGCGGGCAATGCGAGGGGCTTACATATCAGCGTGCTGTGCGCGCACTTGAGAATTACGGGTGGCAAAGGCTGTATCCTCTGCTTGGAAAAAAACTTTTTGAAGCGGCGAGCATGGAGGAGGTTTTTACTCAGCAGTTCGATCCCTTAACCATGCGCCCGTCCGTTGAGCTGAATTCGGAAACAGGGAAGCTGAAGGACGCTTACGGACCTACGATGCTTGCTGTTCTTGAGTATGTTTCGCGGCTTTACGGCGTGCATATCAGTCGCGGCGAGGTGCATTTCGGAATGCTCGGAGGAACCGAATGCAGCTATGAGCAGGTATGGAACGACAGGGCTTACGGAGTTAAGAACGACGGAAAACGTGCGGTAATAACTCTGGACGACAGGGAAAAAACAAGCTTTGACTGCGGCAGGATTGTGGCAACAAACCTTTGCGGAGAAGTGCTTCGCGAAATTAACTTATGATTATTCCGCGCAAGCGGATGATAATTCAGGAGGGGCATATATGCGTTACGAGGGAAATACGGTTCAGGATTTGGTTGTTTGTTATATCGGCGGCGGCTCGCGCGGTTGGGCGTGGGGCTTCCTCAAGGATATCGCGATGGACGAGCAGATGTGCGGAACGGTTCGCCTTTACGATATTGACAGGGCTGCGGCAGAGCGCAATAAAGTCATCGGCGACAAGATAATGGCTCATCCCGACGCGAAGTCGCGCTGGGCTATAGAGGTTGTCGGAAGCCTTAAGGAAGGGCTTGAGGGCGCTGATTTCGTTGTCGCTTCAATACTCCCGGGAACGTTTGAGGAAATGCGCTCGGATGTGCACGCGCCCGAAAAGTATGGAATCTGGCAGCCTGTCGGCGATACTGCGGGCGCGGGCGGATTCATGCGTGCAATGCGCACCATCCCTATGTATGTAGAAATCGGAAAGGCTATAAAGGAATACGCGCCGAATGCATGGGTCATCAATTACACCAATCCTATGAGCCTTTGCGTCAGAACGCTTTATGAGGTGTTTCCTGAAATCAAGGCTTTCGGCTGCTGCCATGAGGTTTTCGGAACGCAGAAGCTTCTTGCCGCAATGCTTGAAACCGAATGCGGAATAAAGGGCGTTACTCGTCAGGAAATACACACCACCGTTTCCGGCATCAACCACTTCACTTGGCTTACGGAAGCCACCTATAAGGGAATGGATCTATTCCCGCTCTACCGCGATTTTGCCGATAAGTATTATGAGAGCGGATATTCGCAGGGACATGATGATAACTGGATGAACTCTGTATTTGACTGCGCTCACCGCGTTAAGTTCGACCTGTTCCGCCGCTACGGGCTTATTGCGGCAGCGGGTGACAGGCATCTTGCCGAGTTCATGCCGCCTTGGTATCTGCATGATCCCGAAACGGTAAAGAGCTGGAAGTTCTCGCTTACAAAGGTTGATTGGCGCGTAAAAGACTTGCAGGAGAGGCTACAGCGCAGCGATAATCTCGCTTCCGGCAAGGAAGAGATTTCGCTTACCGGCTCCGGCGAGGAGGGACATCTGCTTCTCAAGGCGGTTCTCGGTCTTGGCGACATGATAAGCAATGTTAACATTCCTAACCGCGGTCAGATTCCGAATCTGCCGATAGGCTCGGTAGTCGAAACCAACGCGTATTTTGGCAAAAACTGCATCAGACCCATTTACGCGGGCGAGCTTAAGGGCGATGTTCAAGCAATGGTTATGCGCCATATCTGCAACCACGAGAACACGCTTAAAACCGCGCTTAACTGCGATAGGAAGCTTGGCTTTACCACCTTCATGAATGACCCCCAGCTTGGCGGCTTGATGCCGGAGGACGGACAGAAGCTGTTTGACGAAATGCTTGAGAATCAGCGCAAATACCTGCCCGAAGGGTGGTTTCGGTAAATGAAAACCTCAGAAATCAACATCCGAGATCCCTTTGTGCTTGTGCATGACGGCAGGTACTATATGTACGGAACGCGCGGCGAAACCTGCTGGGGATATGCGGACGGCTTTGATGTTTACGTCGGAAATGATTTGGAGAACTGGGAAAAGCACGAATGCTTCCATAACGATGGAAGCTTCTGGGCAGACCAGAACTATTGGGCACCCGAGGTGTACGTTTATAACGGCGCATTCTATATGCTCGCAAGCTTTAAGAAGGACGGGGTATGCAGGGGAACAAACGTGCTTCGCGCAGACAGCCCGCTTGGTCCCTTCAAGCCTTGGAGCGACGGAAACGTAACCCCTAAGGACTGGGAGTGCCTTGACGGAACTCTCTACATATCTCAGTCGGGTAAGCCGTATATGGTATTCTGCCATGAATGGACTCAGGTCGGTGATGGCGAAGTATGCAGAATTCCGCTTAAGGCGGACTTATCGGGCGCTGACGGCGAAGCAGAGCTAATATTCCATGCTTCCGCTGCCGAGCCTTGGGTTCAGTCAATTCATCATAAGCGCTCGGGGCGCGATGGCTATGTGACCGACGGGCCTTTCTGCTATCGCGCCGCCGACGGAACGCTGTTCCTGCTTTGGTCCAGCTTCTCCAAGGGCGGCTATGCGCTTGCCTCCGCAAAGTCCTCAAACGGCAATATTACCGGAGATTTCACTCAAAAGGCTGCTCCGGTTTTTGAGAAGGACGGAGGGCACGGAATGCTCTTCAGAACTCTTGACGGTAAGCTGACGCTTACGCTCCATTCGCCGAACGAGAAGCTTATGGAGCGCCCGAGGTTTATTCCGATAGAGGAAAGCGCTCTTTACTGATACTAAGCGCCGAGGCTTGCGAAAATAAACCTCGGCGCTGTTTTCGTTGGTGATAATTTTATAAACTCTCGAAAGCTTCTCTGTTTGACAAGGCTGTTTATATGCGCTAAAATACAGAAAACGCTTTATTGGAGGAATTGCGATATGGCTGATAAGACTCTGCTGATTATGGCGGCGGGCTTGGGTTCGCGTTTTGGCGGCGATAAGCAGATAACCTCGCTTGGTCCCGACGGCGAAATCCTGATGGATTATTCCATACATGACGCGGTTACCGCAGGTTTTAACAAGGTAGTCTTCGTTATTAAGCCCGATATGAAGGAAAAATTCCATGAGATAATAGGCGACAGAATCTCAAAGAAGGTCAAG
>CAZUTB010000092.1:0-6994 GCA_964622905.1 uncultured Oscillospiraceae bacterium
CTTGTGCATTACGAGAGCGTCCATACTCTGCACGACGCCGAAAAGCCCTCGGAGGAGCCGTTGGATTTCATTTCGCGTATGTATATGCCGCGCGGCGAAATGCTTAAGGTTGCAAAGGAAACAAGCGGAAAGCCCATATTCCAATGCGAGTACAGCCACGCTATGGGCAACGGACCCGGAGACCTTGAGGATTACTGGCAGGTTATTTACTCGGACGCGCGCTTTGCGGGCGGCTGCGTGTGGGAATGGTGCGACCACGGAATCCTTACCGGAAAAACCGAAAGCGGCAAGGAAATCTATGCCTACGGCGGCGATTTTAAGGAGAGGATAAACGACGGCAATTTCTGCATGGACGGGCTTGTTTATCCCGACAGAACGCCGCATACGGGGCTTCGCGAGCTGAAAAATGTATACCGTCCCGTGCGCACCGCCTATCTCGGAAACGGGCGCTTCAAGACGGAAAACAAGCTCTCCTTTACGCCTGCGGAGTCGCTTATGAGCTGCGCTTGGGAGCTCAGCGTTATGGGCGAAATCGTTAAAACGGGCGAGCTGCCTATAAGTATTCCGCCGCTGGGAACAATGGAGTTTGCTATTCCGGATGCGGAAAAGGAGCAGCGCGCGGGTACGGCGCTTCGCCTTGTGTACCGCGCAAAGGAAAATACCCCGTGGGCTGAGGTGGGAAGCGAAATCGCCTCGGAGCAGCTTATGCTCACGCCTATCGTATGTGAAAATATGCCTGAGGAAGCGGGCAAAGCGCCCGAAATCGAGCGGAGCAGGGACGGCTTTGTAATTACGGGACAGAATTTTAGGTATGTCATCAGCGCCGTAACGGGTCTGCCTGCCAAAATGTGCTATCAAGGCGAGGAGCTGCTGTCGCGCGGAGCGGAGTACAACGCATACCGCGCGCCTACGGATAACGATAAGGCGGTAAGCCCCAAGTGGAATCGCTTCCATCTGCGCGAGCTTAGCCCTAGGGCGTACAGCTCTCTAGCCAAGACAGACGGCTCAAAGGCGGTTGTCGAAACGGAGCTTTCGCTCGGCTGGCTCGGAGATTTCCCGACAATAAGGCTTAAAACGGTCGTTTCCGTTTCGGAAAGCGGAAGGCTCTCCATCGGCGTAAACGCTAATGCTGCGGATAAGCGCCCCGCGCTGCCGCGTTTCGGAATACGGCTCTTCATGCCTAAGGAATATGAAAATGCTGCCTACACGGGCTACGGACCCTACGAAAGCTACGAGGATAAGCATTGGGCAAGCCATTTCGGGCGCTTTACGCAAAACGTAACCGAAATGCACGAGGATTACATCAAGCCGCAGGAAAACGGCTCGCATTATTCCTGCGTCAGCGCGGAGGTGAAAAAGGGCTGCATGGCGCTTGCTGCCACGGCGGATAAGCCCTTTAGCATCAACCTCTCGCATTTCACCGAGGAGGAGCTTGCGGACAAACGGCATAACTACGAGCTTAACGAGAGCGGCGAAACCGTGTTCTGCATGGATTACAGAGCCTCCGGCGTCGGCTCTGCAAGCTGCGGTCCTCAGCTTGATGAAAAGTACACAATCGGTGAAAAGGAATTCGCCTTCCGCTTCTTTCTTACGCCTAAATGCGCAGAGTAAGCGCTGGGCAGGGTAAGGAATCGGGCGAAAGGCAAGGGATACGAATTGCTTGCCGAAAACGGATGGCAGGAAGTTGTTTGCCGAAAAGCAAAAGCTTGGTAATTAAAGGCATATGTTGATATCCTTATTGCTGAATAACTTAATCGTAATATTGATACAGGCGGCGAGGAATTGCGCATACATTGTTACGCGCTTCCCTCGCCGCCTGTGCTTGCGTATGCTGCGCTGAAATCGGAAATAGTGACATGGATAGCGCAGGGTATATTTATCGCCATTGACGGGAAACATGAATTATGATAAAATAAAGTGCAGTTTAGATTAACGTCATTTGGGGGCGCGAATATGAAATATATTCCAAGAGAGCTTGAGAGAAAATTTCTGAAGATGAACGGGTTTTTCAAGGCTATTCTTGTGACAGGCGCAAGGCAGGTGGGCAAAACCACCATGCTGAAGCACCTTGCCGCGGATACCGGAAGAACTTATATTTCGATGGATAACTCTATGGCAAGGGAGTTGGCAAAAAGCGACCCGATTCTGTTCTTTCAGACCTACAAGCCTCCGATTTTGATAGATGAGATTCAAAAAGCGCCTGAGCTTTTTGAACAAATCAAGATTATGTGCGACGAAAGCGAAGATACAGGTTTGTTTTGGCTGACGGGCTCTCAGCAATACAAGGCAATGAAGAGGATTCAAGAAACGCTTGCCGGACGGGTTGGAATTCTTCAGCTGTACAGCTTGTCGCAGAGAGAGAAAAGAGCTGTGCCGCTCAGCGTTGAGCTCGATTTTTCGCTGCCTGCATTGCAGGCAAGGCAGGCATTGCTCACAAAGAATGATGTGAAGGTCGTTTTCCGGCACATTTGGGAGGGCGGAATGCCGCAGGTGTTCGGCGTGGACGATGAGCTTCGCGCCGAGTATTACAACTCCTATGTTGAGACCTACCTTATGCGAGATGTGATGGACGAGGGCGGAGTGAATGACACGCTGCGCTTTACCAAATTTCTCAGGGCGTGCGCTGCGCTTACCGCAGAGCTGGTGAGTTATGCCACGCTCGCCGAGGCGGCGGACATTTCCGAACCGACTGCAAAGCAATGGCTGCAGCTGCTGCAAGGCTTAGGCATCGTGTACCTCCTTCAGCCCTATGCGAATAATGCGCTCAAACGGCTGATAAAAACGCCGAAGCTGTACTTTTGCGATACCGGACTATGTGCTTACCTATCCATGTGGCTGACAGCCGATGCTCTGGAGCAAGGAGCGGCAAGCGGTCACTTCTATGAGAACTATGTGGTAATGGAGCTGGTAAAAAATTACGCATACTCAAGAGAAAAGGCTAACATAACCTTTTACCGCGATTCCAATGCAAAGGAAATTGATGTTTTCGTTGAGGAAAACGCTGTTATCCATCCGCTTGAAATCAAAAAATCTGCTAATCCGAATAATCGGGTCGTCCGAAATTTCGAGGTTATTGACAAAGCCTCGCTGAACAGGGGTGCCGGAGGAATTGTCTGTATGGCGGAAGCGCCGATTCCCATTGATGAAAGCAACTGCTTTATCCCAAGTAATCTGATTTAGTCGAAAAACTCGCTGCTTTTAATTTTGCAGCGAGTTTTTATGTGCAGATGGGGTATTTTCAGCGGGAAGCAGCACCCCTGCTTGCTAAAAAGTCGTCTATCGCTAGGCATCAAGCGCAGCCATGGCAGGAGCGTACTCGGTGGTACGTGACTGCCTCGGCTGCGCGCAGACAACACCGCGAGAGGCGGCTTTTCAGCAAGCAGGTCATTCTACTCCGAGCCAGACCTCTTGACGCTCCTCCTGCATATAGCACTCTATTACCGGCAGATTCGCAAGCTTGAAGCCGCTTTTCGGAAGCCATTCGGAATAGAATTCCTTGTAGACACGCTGAATGCAGTCGGGCGTCTTGCCGTCAGCGGTGATTATAACCCACTTTCCTGCGGGAACAGGGAACTCTGAGAAGCCCTCGGGCGGCGCAACGCGCTTGCACTCGTCTGTGTCAACATGATTGACCGCGCCTATAACATACTTGGTCTGCGCCTGCCCGCAGCCGCTGAACGCAGCGCCGACAAAGCCCGCGGGACGGTAGTCGGGGAAGTTTTCCATGAGGGTCTTCATGGCTCCGTTTGCCCACGCGTCCTCCCAAAGCTTAGGAACAATAGAGAACGCCTCGTCTGAGTTCATTTCTGCTTTCACGCCCATGATGCTGAATGCCGGCCAGTTTTCCACCTTGTAATCCATATCATCCGCTCCTTTTACTGTAATTCGGAAGGAGAGCTTTGGGCAGGATTTGAGCGCAGTGCCGCCCGCTCGCGCCTTTGACGGAAGCACGCCGTGAAAGGCTTTGAACGCGCGTGAGAACGCGTCCTGCGAATCGTAGCCGTACTTCATGGCGATGTCGATAATTCTCATGTCGCCGCTTAGCATTTCCATTGCCGCAACTGTAAGGCGGCGGCTTCTGATGTACTCGGAAAGCGGCTTGCCTGCTATGTACGAGAACATCCGCTGAAAGCCATCGGCGGAGCAGCACGCTATCCGCGCAATTTCATCGTAAGCTATCTCGCCGTCAAGGTTGTCCTCAATGTACTCGATAACCTCCGAAAGCTTTGCAATCCAGTCCGTTTCTCTCACCTCCTTGATACGGATTATAACCGCCGGCAAACCGGCGCGCCCGACTTTCCGCGCCGGATTATGTCGGCATATCTGCGCGGCAGAGCTTGCTTACTTTATGGGAACGGAAAGCTTCCTCAGCGCCTTCCTCAGCGCAAAAACATCGCCGCTAAAGCGGAACGCGCGCATATTCGCAGCCTCCGCGCCGAGGACGTTGTCCTCCCTGTCGTCGATGAAAAAGCTCTCGCGCGGGTTCAGCCCGTACTTGCTGTAAAGCGCCTCGAATATCTCCCTTTCGGGCTTCATAAGCGCAAGCTCCGAGGAAACTATGAAGCCGTCCATCAGGTCAAACACGCCGAACATTTTTCGGCTTTCCCAAAAGCGGGTGCTGTAATTTGATAATACGAAAAGCCTGAGGCCTGCGCTTTTCAGCTCCCGCGCCAGCTCGCACATCGGCTCTATCGCCTGCATACGCAGGTGCCAGTTGTCCGTCATATCGTCAATTTCAGCGGAAAGCCCGGGGCAGCGCACTTTCCAAACGGCCTTTGCTTCCTCAAAGGTTATCGTTCCTCTGTCCAGCAGCTTCCATTCGGGCGAAAGCATGGTTACGTCCGCAAGCTCGCGGGCGTCGCTCTCGGTTTTCGCGCTTCCCCGCGCTATCGTCATTTCGTCAAAGGTAAGCAGCACGCGCCCGACGTCGAAAACAATATTGCGAATCTTTTCTTCCATTATGAATATTCCTCCGATATGAAACCAACCGCGATATATGTGATTGGCATATGAGGATTATACCATCCGCAAGCCGAGCTTGCAACGAGAGCATAAATAATGCAATGGCGGAGCGCGGCGCGCTTGCGCGCAATACGGCGTTCGTGGTATAGTTGTAAAAGCCGTTTTTGACGGTTTTAGCGGCAAAGCGCCGTAAACTCTGCGATTATGCCTTTGGAGGGAATGATAAAATGAGCTCCTATATTCCGGTTGGCTACAAGCCGCGCCTCACCCTTTATGAAACGCAGGCGGGCATAAGCCTTATCAAGCGCACCTTTCAGGACGGGCTCTGCCGCGCCCTGCGCCTGAAGCGCGTCAGCGCTCCGCTCTTTGTTGACCCTGCCTCGGGACTCAACGATGACCTTAACGGCGTCGAGCGCCCCGTAGCGTTCGATATTCCCTTTGTCGGAACGGACGCGCAGGTGGTTCAGTCGCTGGCAAAGTGGAAGCGCATGGCGCTCTACCGCTACGATGTATACGCGGGCAAGGGCATCGTTACCGATATGAATGCGATTAGGCGCGATGAGGAGCTTGATAACCTCCACTCGGTCTATGTTGACCAGTGGGACTGGGAAAAGGTTATAACGAGAGAAAGCAGAACGCTTTTCACCTTGAAGGAAACCGTAAGGCAGATTGTCGGCTGCATTTGCGATACTCAGCTTACCGTTCGCGGCAGCTTCCCGCAGATTTGCAATGAAAAGCTGCTTGAGCGCGAGGTGTTCTTCGTAACCGCGCAGGAGCTGGAGGATATGTATCCGGAGCTTACGCCGCAGGAGCGCGAGAACAAGGCGGCGAAGGAGCATGGAACAATATTCGTTATAGGAATCGGCGGAAAGCTGAAAAGCGGCAAGCGCCACGACGGACGCGCTCCGGACTATGACGACTGGAGCATGAACGGCGATATTATCTTCTATAACGAGCTTTTAGGCCGCGCGTTTGAGATAAGCAGCATGGGAATAAGGGTTGACAGCGAAAGCCTTGACCGCCAGCTCACCGAAGCGGGCTGCGACAGCAGACGCTCGCTCACCTTCCATAAAATGCTGCTCTCCGGAGAGCTGCCGCTTACAATCGGCGGCGGAATCGGGCAGAGCCGCCTGTGCATGCTGCTCCTTGGCAAGGCGCACATCGGCGAGGTTCAATCCTCTATCTGGGACAGCGAAACCCGCAGGGTATGCGCCGAGGCGGGCGTAACGCTGCTCTGAGCTTTAAGGAGAAGTAATATGAGCGAAATAACAAAGCGCGGCTTTTCGATAGCCGAGTTCATCAAGAATATCGTTTGCGGAGTTATTATAGGAATCGCCAATGTAATCCCCGGGGTTTCCGGCGGAACTATGGCGGTAGTTCTCAATATGTACGACGCGCTTATTGGCGCGATTGCCGACCTGCGGAAGAATTTTGCGAGGAGCCTTCTCCTTCTTCTGCCGGTGGTTATCGGCGCGGGAATCGGCATTCTCGCGTTCGCGAGGGTTGTGGACGTTCTGCTGCTTGAGTGCAAAACGCAGCTGGTTTTCCTGTTTGTCGGCTTGATTGTCGGCTCGCTGCCGATGGTCTGGAAGCGCGCGGCGGACGGCGGAATGCGCTCATCCCTGTTCATTCCGTTCATAGTTATGTTTGCGTTTATGCTCATACTGACCTTCTGCGTAAACACCGACGGAACGACGCAGAGCATTCAGGAAACGCTTACGCTCCCGCTGTTCTTCATCCTTGCGGGCGCTATGGTCATAGCGTCCGTCAGTATGGTGCTTCCCGGGCTTTCCGGAAGTATGATGATGATGCTTATGGGGCAGTACGAAACGGTTATCCACGCGCTCAAAACGCTCAATATTCCGCTGCTCATTCCCTGCGCGATAGGCGGGCTTGTCGGAATCCTCGGCGGAGCGAAGGTTATCAAATGGCTGCTCAAAAAGTATCGGCAGGGAACCTTTGCTGCGGTGCTTGGGCTTATCATCGGCTCGCTTGTGAACCTTATCGTAAAGCAGACTAATTTCGTTTTCGC
>CAZUTB010000093.1:0-6988 GCA_964622905.1 uncultured Oscillospiraceae bacterium
GACCCATCGGAGATTCGAACTCCGGACACCTTGATTAAAAGTCAAGTGCTCTGCCAACTGAGCTAATGGGTCATTTGCAAGGGCAGCGGCAGGCTCAGACCATTCCGACTACCGACTCACCGATGATAGACAAAATGGCTGGGGTGGCAGGACTCGAACCTACGAATGCGGGAGTCAAAGTCCCGTGCCTTACCACTTGGCTACACCCCAATATCAGGGCGTCGGAGTGAGGAAGCTCAAAGGCACATCATCAATGCCAAAGAGAATGGGGTGGGTGGTGGGAGTTGAACCCACGATTTCCAGAGCCACAATCTGGCGCTCTAACCACTGAACTACACCCACCATGGTGGCGCGCCTGAAGGGATTCGAACCCCCGACCCACGGCTTAGAAGGCCGTTGCTCTATCCGACTGAGCTACAGACGCCCGTCTATGACCGAGGCAATCCCATCAGGGCAAGCGGCAAAACGCCTTCTTGCTGACAGGTATGAATATTACCATGGTTCAGGATATTTGTCAACAATGAATTTTGCGCAAAAACGCATTTTCTCAATAAAAATCTCTATTATCTGATAAGCAATATATCAGCCCTGAGCCGTCCGTCATCCTCAATTTGAAGGCTTGCGCAGGACGGCCAGTAGCCGTGTACAGAGCCGGGATTGAGAAGCAGAATGCCGTTTTGCCAGTCCTCCTTAGCCTCGTGCGTATGCCCGTATAAGGCGGCTCTTGCGTCCTGCCTTATCGCTTCCTCAAGCAGCAAATCCGTGCAGAGCTTTACCCTGCGGGTATGCCCGTGCATCATAAGTATTCTGACGCCGCCTATTGAGAATACAAGCTCGTCCTTCTCTCCCGAAAAGCCGTCGCAGTTCCCCGCCGCCACATAAATCTGCGCGTTCGGATTCAGGGATTGCATATCCGGAATAACCGCTTTAAAATCGCTTAGTCCGTCGCCGCAGAAGCAATATGCATCAGCTCTGCCAACAGTATACACCGCGCGCCTGAGCATTGCTTCGCTTCCGTGGCTGTCGGAAAATACTCCGAGCCTTTTCATGCCTTTTCCTTCTCAAGGGCTTCCATAAGCGCCTTCATTGCCATTGCGCGATGGCTGATTTGCAGCTTCTCATCGCCCATCTCCGCAAAAGTCTTATCCTTATAGAGGAACAGCGGGTCATACCCAAAGCCGTTATTTCCTCTGCGTTCGCCTATAATCGTCCCCTCGCATACTCCGCGGATGCAGATTGTTTCCTTTCCCGGGCGGGCTAGCGCAATTGCGCTTACGAAACGCGCCGTTCTGGGATAAGGCACATCCTTGAGATTCTCAAGAAGAAGATCGTTGTTCTTTTCATCCTCGCCGTGAACCCCGCAATAGCGTGCGGAATAAACGCCGGGAGCGCCGCCCAAGGCGTCCACCATAAGCCCGCTGTCATCGGCAATCGACGCGCAGCCGGTTGCCTTCATAAGCGCCTCTGCTTTGAGAACGGCGTTTTCTTCAAACGTTTCCCCCGTTTCCTCAACATCCATATCCAGCCCCAAATCCTTGACGGAAAGCACGTCATAAAGCCCGTCAAGCATAGCTTTCAGCTCATAAATCTTATGCTTGTTCCCGCTCATAACGATGAGCCTTTGCTTTGGCGCAATCCATTTTGCCCTTTCGCCCAGTGCCTCTTTCTGCGCCGCCATAAGCTCGCGCGCGCCCTTTTCGCCAATTTCAAGCAGCCTGTCCAATTCTTTTCTGGTATAGCTTCTGCCCTCGCCCGTGCCCTGAACCTCGATGAATTCGCCTTTATCATTCATAACAACGTTAAGGTCAACCTGTGCTCCGCTGTCCTCACGATAGCACAAATCGAGCATAGGTACGTTTTCTACAACACCCGCGCTTACAGCGGCAACCTGACCGATTATTGGCGACTGATAGAGCTTGCCCGCTTTAATAAGCTTGTCCACCGCGCATACAAGCGCGCAGTATGCTCCGGTTATCGACGCCGTCCGCGTTCCGCCGTCCGCCTCCAGCACATCGCAGTCAATATAGATGCACCTTTCGCCAAGCGCGGTCATATCAACCGCCTGCCTGAGGCTTCTGCCTATCAAGCGCTGAATCTCTACGCTGCGCCCGTCCCTCTTATCGCCGTCGCGCTTCTTCCTTCTTCCGGTTGATGCGGGCAGCATTGCATACTCGGCAGTAACCCACCCCTTGCCCGTTCCCTTAAGGAAGGGAGGTACGCTTTCGTCTATCGAAGCTGTGCAAATAACCCGCGTTCCGCCCGTTGAAACAAGGCAGCTTCCATCCGCGGTTCTGACAAAATCGCACTCAAGTATATGCTTTCTCAGCTCGTCATTTTCCCGTCCGTCATATCTAGCCAGAATAACCTCCGTAAAAGCGCCGCCATATTCCGGCGGCGCATATTTTTCTATACAGTTTTTCGATTCGCTTCCCGTGTTTTCCTGCTACTCTATTTCAATAACTCCCGTATAGTTAGCAATTATGTCATTCTCCTGATTGAGGAAGGTCGCGGTGTCCTCGCGCTCGGGAGTATACTTCTGCCCGTCTATCTGTATCTCAACCTTTTTGACATTGGGATACTGCGTGCAGGTATACAGTATTGCCCTGAGCGCCTGCTTGCCTCCGTCGGTTTCTTTGAGCGTATCCATGAAACCCTTTGTGAAGTTTACCGTTGCTACTCCGTCGGCAACCTTAACCGATATAAGCCCGCATTCCTTTGAGTACGGGTTTTGCAGCCCGCTGTCCTTCTTGGGACCCTTTATGAGTTCCAGAAGCGCGGTTTCGATATCTTCCTTCCCGTATACCGCCCTGGTTACAGGAACAAGCATTCTGCCGCTTGTTGACGGATAGAACACGGTAACGGTATTAGCGCTTTTTTCCAAGAACACATCCGCAGTTTCCGCGTTGACCGTTCCACCGCTGAGCTTACCGCTGACCTTAGTTCCGTTGGGCAATAGCGCGCGCTTTTGCCCGTCAAACAAAAGCTCAACATCCTTAACAGTATCGAAGGCGCACAGGGTTTCGACAACCGCCGATACCATAAGCTCCTCGCTTTCCGAGTCGCTAAGGCTCAGCGCTTCCTTGCTCATATCCACGCGCGCGTGTCCGTCCGCAATGTCAACCTCAAACTGCGTCCCTGTCGGAACAACCGTAAGAAGCCCGAGCTTTGCCGCCGCAAGGTCGTTTGCGCTTGACTTGACCATAAGCGAGAGCGTTGCCTTGGCTATTCCCTTTGTTTTAGGAATTGTCCGCGTTACCGGAACCAAATAGCCATCGCCGTCACGATAGTAGACAACCGTTTCCTGTGTTTCGCCAACCGCCGCGGAAACGCTTTCTGTTTCCGTATACGGAACGGATACCTGTTCCTCGGTGTTTCCGTCTATGCCGCTTCTAACCGCAAGCGCGACCACCAGCACCGCCGCGCAGAGTATCAGCAGCCGTTCCGCATCTGCCCTGCTGAATTTTTTCACTTTTCCCGCCCTTCCCGGAAGCGCCGGCTTCCTGTCTAATCCGCATAAGCGGATATTATAAGCGCTCTTGGCGCCGCGATAAGAAACGATATGCTTACAAAAACGCGTATATGCAGGCAAAAGCGGGACAGACGCTTGCGAATATGATATAATTCACAGATAACAGGTTTATTAAGGAGATGCGTTTATGCCTCTTGACGGACTTACTCTCGGCTTTGTGGTAAAACACCTTGATAAGGAGCTTGCCGGAGCGAGAATAGATAAGGTAACTCAGCCCGAAAGCGACGCGCTTGTGCTTTTGTGCCGCGCGGGGAGCAAAAACCTAAAGCTTTTGCTTTGCGCAGACCCTGCGCAGGCACGGCTGCACCTTACGGATGAAAGCTATATAAACCCCGCCTCGCCGCCGATGTTCTGTATGCTTATGCGCAAACGTCTTTCCGGCGGAAGGATTATTTCCGTTACGCAGATGGGCAACGACAGAGCGGCGATAATCGAAGCGGAAGCGCTTGACGAGCTTGGAGTTAAAAAAAGGCTGAGGCTTGTGCTTGAGATAATGGGGCGCTGCAGCAACCTTATCTGCATTGATGAAAACGATAAAATTATAGACTGCCTAAGGCACGTTACAGGCGATATGAACAGAGTCCGCGAGGTGCTGCCCGGGCTTAAGTACCAATGCCCTCCGCCGCAGGATAAGCTTGAATTCATAAATGCCGACAAGGGCGCGATAAAAGAAAGGCTGAGCCTTACGTCCGGAAGGCTTGATAAGGCTGTGCTTTCCTCAATACAAGGGCTTTCGCCTACTGCGGCGAGGGAAATATCAATGCGAATATGCGGAATGGAAAACGCGCAAATAAGCGACGTTGATATAGATACCGTATCCGAAAAGCTAGCCGAAATGCTCAAGACTATATTCGACAGAACGCCTGCGCAGCTGCTGAGTGGTCCGTCGGGCGAGCCGCTTGACGTATTCCCCTTCCAATATGTATCCTTCGACTCAGCCAGTCAAAGCCCCGAAGCAAGCATAAGCGAGGCGCTTGACCACTTCTACCGCCGACGCGATAAAATGGCGCGCATTCGTCAGAAGAGCCAAAGCCTTTCGCATATACTCAAGAACAATATTGAGCGCTGCCGCAAAAAGCTGCAATTGCAGGAGGAAGCGCTGCTTGGCGCGGCAAGAATGGACGAGTACAAGCTGAAGGGCGAGCTGCTAACAGCAAACCTTTCACGCTTCAGGCGCGGTGACAAGGAAGTTACAGTTGAGAACTACTATGACGATATGAAGCCGCTTACGATACAGCTTGACATTAAGCAGACGCCTAATCAGAACGCGCAGAGATACTATAAGCTGTATCAAAAGGCGCGCTCTGCAAAGGATACCGCAAGGGAGCAGAAGGAGAAAACGGAGCGCGAGCTGAACTTCCTTGAGGAAGCGATGCTCGATTTGGAAAACTGCGAGGATGAATCGGATTTATCGGAGGTTCGTCAGGAGCTTGTAAAGGGCGGCTATGTAAAGGAGCAGGGCAAAAAGAACACAACCCGCCAGTTGCCGCAGAGCAAGCCGTATTCCTTCATTTCCTCTGACGGGATAGCCATTTCAGTAGGCAAGAACAGCCTTCAGAACGACAGGCTTACAATATCCGCCAAGGGCGATGAAACATGGCTCCATGCGAAGAATATGCCCGGAAGCCATGTGATAATACACACCGAAAGCTCCGTGCCCGAAAACACGCTGAGAGAGGCTGCGCTTCTTGCCGCATGGTACTCAAAGGGGCAAAGCTCCGAAAATGTGCCTGTTGACTACACAAAGCGAAGGTATATAAAAAAGCCGGGCGGAGCGCCCGCCGGCTTCGTTATCTATACTAATCAGAAAACCCTGTATATTACCGCGCACAAGGGCGATATTGACGCGATAAAGCCTAAGGAATGAGCGCAAGCATTGTACCAAGCCGCTCCGTAAAGCCAAGGGACGCATACATATCCCTGTCGCAGTCGGCGGCTGTTACGGTAATCGAGCCGAGGCGCTCATAATGAGCGGCAAAGTCGATAAGCCTTCTGGCAAGCCCCGTGTGCCGATATTTCGGATCTATGTAATAATCCTCAATGATGCCAATATCGGAAAAGCAAAAGGTGGAATAGCACTTTACCAAGGAGCAGCAGCCTGCAAGCCTGCCCTCGGTGACAGCTCCGAAAAACGTGATGCGCCCTTGACGCACCGCGTTTTTCAATTTTTCCATATCGCTGTCGCTCGGCGCGTCCTCGCCGATTTCTGCTTTATAATGGGTCAGCAGTACGGAAAGCTTCCCGAAATCATCAAGCTCGATTACAGAAATCAGCATAGCGTTACCCTCCAAGCGCGGTCGGTCAGGTTTTGTGTGTTCCGTCTTCGTCAATAACGGCGTAAACAAGCGGAGGTATTTCGGGCTTCGCCTCAGCCATCTCAACGGCGGAGAGAATGCTCTTTCCCGCCGCTTCCGCCATTTCCTTCGTTTTCGAGTGAATCTCCGCCAGCGTATCGCCGACGCTTATATAATCGCCTATGCGTTTTTTCAGAATGAAGCCCGCCGAATAGTCTATGCTGTCCTCCTTGCGCATACGTCCCGCGCCGAGCTGAACGGACGCTGTTCCGAGCGCCGCCGCATCCATTCGAGAGATATATCCGCTTCTGTCAGATTTCAATACCGTTATGCACTCCGCTTTGGGGAGCAGCGAAACGTCATCACATACAGAGGCGTTTCCGCCCTGAGCTTCAATCATTTCCTTAAGCTTTTCAAGCCCCGCCCCCGACGATATTTTATCGCTGAGCATCGCTCTCGCTTCGGAGTCGCTGTTTGCAAGCTCTGCAAGGGTCAGCATACGAGAGCCGAGCGAAAGGCTTACATCAAGCAAATCGCCCTTTGCGCGCCCCGAAAGCAAATCTATTGCCTCCTTGACCTCAAGCGAGTTGCCGATATGCGTTCCGAGCGGCTGCGACATATCCGATATAAACGCCGTCATCTTTACGTCTGCGTCTATTCCTATTTTGACCATCATTTCCGCAAGCTCAATGGCTTCCGGAACGGTTTTCATGATTGCTCCGCTCCCTGCCTTAACATCAAGCACAATAACCTTAGCATGGCTCGCAAGCTTTTTGCTCATAATGCTTGAGGCGATAAGCGGAAGCGAATCGACCGTTGAGGTTACATCGCGAAGGGCGTAGAGCGTTTTATCCGCAGGATCCATTTCACTTGACTGCCCAACAACCGCGCAGCCTATTTTCTTAACCTGCTCAAGCATTTTCGTTTCGCTTAATTCCACGCGCATATTCGGAATGCTCTCCATCTTATCAACCGTTCCGCCTGTATGCCCAAGCCCTCTGCCCGAATATTTCAGAACATAACCGCCGCAGGCAGCGATAAGCGGAACTAGGACAAGCGTTGTCGTGTCGCCTACGCCTCCGGTCGAATGCGTATCACGCACTACTCCTTTTATCGAGGATCCGTCCATCTCCGTGCCGCTCGCAGCCATACGCATGGTAAGGTC
>CAZUTB010000094.1:0-6859 GCA_964622905.1 uncultured Oscillospiraceae bacterium
AGAATCAAGGAAAGCATCATTGACAATCACCGCGAAATACTCCGCCAGAGCGCTCAGGGGCTTGACGGCGACCTGAGGCAGATTGACGCTATTGATTATCAGCTGACCTGCGTCAACGATAATTTTCTTTCCGTATATCTTATGGAGGATTCTCCCGTGCGGGATTTGAAGATAGTGCAGGAGTTCTCCCGTATGCTCGCGCCGCTGACCTTCGTATCCGATATAGCGATGTATAAGCCCGCCGGAAGCTATGTATACACCTCCAGCGCCGCTTATGTAAAGGAAGTCTTTTTTTCGGGAATATACCATTTTGACGAGTGGCAGAACGTGCAGCAGGACCTGCTTAACGCAAAAAAGCGCTTTGTGCGCCCCGTGCAAACCGTCAACGGCGCAGAGCGCTACGCAATATTCGTAAACACTCCCTCACTTTTCTCACGTCTGGATGATTCCCTGCTTCTGTTTTTTGTGCGCGAGAGCCAGCTTACCTCGCGCTTCGAGCCATACGGAAGCGTTAAGCGCCAGGGCGCGGCGGTTGCGGGCGACGGAACGCTTATATTTTCAACCATCCCGCTTGACGCGGACGTTCTTACCGGTGATGGCAAAACCTGCATATTGGACGGAGTGCCCTATCTGCTTTTGAAAGAGAAAAGCGAGGTTATGGACTGGTCGTATTACTCCATACTTCCGCTTGCGGACGTTATGCTTCCGCTCTACCGCCTGCGCGCAACCGCATACCTGCTCATGGGCGTAACGACGCTGATGGGTATTTTGCTTATCAGCTATTTTATGCACGTCAACTACACCCCGCTCAAGGAGCTTTCGCGGGCGCTTGGCACGCCAGCAAAGGGCGACGAGCTGCAATCGCTTGGCGACGCAATAAGCCTGCTGTCAACGCAGAATGAAAATATGCGGCGGCAGCTGATGGAGGGTCCCGACGGGCGCGCGCTCAAGGATGCGCTTCTCTTTTCGCTCCTGAAGGGCAAATTCTCATCCTTTGAGGATTTTAACAAGGAGGGCGCTGCGCTCGGCGTTCGCCTTGACAAGCCCCTCTATCAGGTGCTGCTGATGAGGCATTTTTCGGATGACGCGGATGCGTCGCCGCCCTATCAGCAGGTTCAGGAGGCGCTGCAGAAGTCCTTCGGATGCGAGTACGCATGGCAGTTCCGCGAGCTTTTCGAGCCGTCGATGCTGGTCTGTCTTGTTGGAATGGATAACGGAGCCGAATCGGGCATTGCGGACTGCTGCCGCGAATGTCTGCGCGTATTATCGGAGGAATATGACCTTTCCTTCACAATAGGCGCGAGCGGCTGTTACGACGATATAAAGAGCATTACGAAAGCCTGCTTTGAGGCAACGCAGTCCGTGCGAGAGCATTTCATACGCGGGCGAGAGCAGTTTATCCCCTATCAGGACGCAAATCCGAGCCTTATCATTACGGATGACCCGCTCCGCGAGCTGGCAAATCTTGATAAGCAGACGCCTCAGGAGAGCATGGAGAGCATGCGCCGCTTTGTTACAAGCCTTAAGGCGGGCAGAATCCCCTCGCTTCTCGCTCGCTCCTACTGCAATTACGCGGTTCAGCTGCTTGCGCGCTCGCAATCGGCAAATGTCGATTACGCAAGCCTGTTCTCGGTAAATTACCTGCGCACTGCGGATGATTTCCTCGCCTTTATGCTCAGAATCATCGAGGACGGAATGCCCAAGCCCCAAAGCGAGCGGGACGACACCGAGGATATGCCCGAATTGATGGCGCGCATAAAGCAATACATAGCCGAAAACTACGATGACTGCAATTTTTCGATACAGGACGCCGCAGACCGCCTGAACCTGAACAGCTCTTACATGAGCCAATACTTCCACCAGCAGACGGGCGACACGCTGAACGGCTATGTTTCCGCGCTGCGTATGAAAAAAGCCTGCCTGATGCTTGAAACCACCGCAATGCCGCTGCAGATGGTCGCTGAATCCGTCGGCTACTATAATCTCAACAGCTTCATACGCCGCTTCAAGCAGGTTCAGGGCGTAACCCCGGGAGAATACAGACGGCTGCACTAATGCGCTTACGCTGCACGTCTGCTAAAGCAGACGTTCCGCTCTCGGAGCAAGTGCGCTTCGCTTGCTTGCTCCGGCTTGCATCATTTCCTTGTTCAGCCTATGGCTTCACGGTCAGGAAATGATGTAAGGAAGCGGGATAAATCCCGCTCCTCGGGGCGGCAAAGCTGCCCCTGCGGATTATTGATGAAGGGGTTTTACCCCTTCATGCTTCCCCAAAGCTACAATCAGGTTTTACAGACTAAATCCACCGGCATTACCGGTGGATTTTTGTATGCTTGTCTGTACTTTGCTGCGCCTCAATGCCCGAAAATACGCCAAAGGCTGCCTCTTCGCGCGTTCAGCGGGATTGCCACTTTCTCCAAGAATGCTTCCCTTCCCCCTCAAGTATGCTATACTGATACCGCCAAGGGCTCGGCAGCCATAGCAAGATTGCAGACAAGGGGACAGAGCGATGCATAAAAGTACATTCGTAAAATCTATGTATTTCATTCTTATACTTTCTTTTTTGGTTGTGTTTGTGTTCTCGCTTTTTGAGGTATACACCATCAGCCGGTTTTCGCAGAAGATTTGGACTATCTACAAGCAATCCATTGATTACTCCTGCAATTACTGGGCGGATCAGTTCTACATAGTCAACAAAGAGCTGGTGCGCATGGTAGATAAAAACAACAAAGCGGAGTACGATGCGCTGAGCGGCGCAAGCGGCACTGATGACGCGGACATTTCGCAGGCAACCGCAGAGCTGCAAAACGAGCTTACAAACATGAGCGTAATAAACGGCAATCAGATAGTCTATTTTGCGTTCTTTCCCGAGCGCGACCTGCTGCTCACGTCCATAAGCTACATCAAATACTTCTCGAACAACGAGGCTCAGGAGCTGAAAACCTTCCTGCTGGAATCTACGAGAGGCAACACCGCCGAGTGGCGTGAGGCGCGCCTTGGCAGCGGCGTTTACTTTGTGCATACTTACGAGCGGGAGGGCTCTTTCAGCGGCTGCCTTATAAGCTGCGAAAACGTGCTGGCGGACGTGATGCCGAGCAATCAGCGCAGCACCGTGCGCATTCTCAACATGGACGGCAGTATGTTCTACGGCGGAGAAACAGCCGAAACGCAGACGGAGGGCTACTTCTCCTACGCGCGCCCCGTTCGTATGATTAACAAGAAAATATCCATCGAAATGCCCTATGAGAGCTTCGCGGACAGCACGCCTTATCTTGTGGCGATGTTCGCCGCCGCAATAGTCGCATCCGTTCTGCTGATTGTGCTGGCGCTGCGGCATCAGTCGCGCGCAATCTTCCAGCCGCTGATGAAGCTCAAGCTTGCAATGGAGGAATTCAGCCGCGGCAATACAAATGTGGTGCTGGATGACAGGCAGGCAAAGAACGAGATTGGCGTGCTGTACCGCACCTTCAACCATATGCGCGAACAGATTGTCAACCTGCGAATCAGCATATATGACGCGCAGCTGGAAAAACAGCGCATCTATACAAACTTCCTGCGCGTTCAGATACAGCCGCATTTCTACACAAACATACTCAACCTGACCTACACGCTAGCCAACGCGGGCGATTGCGATACCATCAGGCTGCTTACGCGCAATATGGCGGACTATTTCCGCTACATCCTTTCACTCAATAGGGACTTTGTGCCGCTAAAGGACGAGCTGCAATGCGTAGAGCATTACACCGAGGTGCAGAAGGTGCGCTATCAGGATAATTTCAGCCTGAAAGTCGATTGCGGCGCAGAGCCTGAAAACGAGCTGATACCGCCGCTGCTGATTCAGACCTTTGTGGAGAACAGCATCGGGCATAACGTTATGATTGTGCCCGCCCTCGACGTTCGGCTGACGATACGCAAGGAGGGCGAGCGCCTGACAATCGTAATCTGCGATAACGGCGTCGGCTTCTCCGACGATGTGATAATGAAGCTGAAAAACGGCGTTGATATTGAGGAAAACGGACAGCACATCGGCATTGTAAACGTTATAAACCGCCTGAAGGCGCTGTACGGCGACGAAGCGAAGCTGAGCATTGATAACGGCGAGCGCGGCTCGTGCGTAACTATATCCGTGCCAAGACACTTGACGGAGGGAGGCAGCGCAGATTGAATTTACTTATTGTTGACGATGAGTTCATCGTTGTGGCGCTCATCAAGAAGCATATCGACTGGAAAGCAATCGGCGTAGACGAGGTATACGCCGCATACAACGCCGAGGAAGCAAGGCGGTATGTGTGCGAGCGCTCTGTTGATATCATAATCTGCGATATTGAAATGCCGCAGGAAAACGGCTTGAATTTTCTCGGCTGGGTACGGCAGAACGCCCCGTCCGTAACGAGCATTATCCTTACAGCCTACCCAAGCTTTCAATACGCGCAAACCGCCATCAAGCTCGGCGTGAAGCAATACCTGCTAAAGCCCGTGAGTTTTGACGAGCTGTCCGCGACGGTTCAGGGCGTAGCGGACTCGCTGCGCGCAGAGCGCGCGCCTGAGCGCGCCGCAGAAAAGCCGCAGGCGGACGCGGCTCGCGCAATGCGGCTTTTCTACATCAGCCTTATTTCCGGCGATGTATTCCCCTCCTACGATTCAATCACCAAGGCGGCAGGCGAGAGCGGGCTTTCGCTCGAAACGCTTGAGCCGGCGGCGCTTGTCTATATCCGCGTTCCGGACGGCAGCGCAGACACAGTATACCGCGCGCTCAAGAGCGCTGCGGAGGAGCTGCCGCAGGATGTGACCGATGTGCGCCTTTTAGACAATATTTACTGGGTGCTGCGCGACAAGCGCCGCCCCGAGGAGCTTCGCGCGCTGTGCGAGGAGTTCGTTCGGCGCGTCGATGAATCGGTTAAGGTTGGCGTGACCGCGTACTTTCTTACGCACGTTCGGCTTGAGACGCTCACGGACTGCACAAGGCATCTGCGCAAGCTCGCGCAGCAGCGGCGCGATAATTCCAAGCGCGTATACAGCATTGACGACATCATAGAGGCGGAGGTCAGCCACGAAAGCGCAAGCGAGGAAGCCCCCGCATGGTCGGTCGCGGAGGCTGTGATGAGCTTTATACATCAGCACTACGCAGAGGCAATCGGACGGCAAAGCATTGAGGAGGCGCTGCACATGAACGGCGACTACCTCAACCGCGTTTTCAAGAGCGTAACGGGCTACTCGCTTATTCATTATATACAGTATTACCGCGTGCTGGCGGCAAAGCGGCTGATGAGCGAGGAGCAGGTGAGCGTGACGGAGGCGTGCATCCGCGTTGGCTTCGATAACCCTTCATACTTCGGCAAGGTGTTCCGCAAATGGACGGGACAAACGCCCTACGAGTTTTACAGGCAGACTGTGCCGAGGTGAAATGTCTGAATCGTGCTACGGATAAGTCTGTTTCGTTGTTGATGTGGCATTATTTTGACCATAAAATACAGGTAAAGGCATGGAGATGCCATGCAAATGAAAAAGGGAGGCTCTATTCATGAGGAAACAAGTATCGGTTATTCTGGCAATCGTACTGCTTCTGACCAGCTTTGTGTGCACCGGCGCTTTAGCGAGCGAAAGCACAGATTTGTCACAGCAGGCGCCCTATACGGTGACAATCGTCGCCGACGGCTTCGGCTCGGAAGAGGCTTGCAAGGAAATCGGCGCAGCTATCTCCGCCATCACCGTACCCAAGTTCAACACAACGGTAGAAATCATCCGTTATGATTTCGCCACCTACGTATCACAGGTGCAGACTTCTCTTGCCGGCAGCGACAAGATTGACCTGCTGGGCGGCGTATCCGACATCTCAATTCCCAGCTCCGCAAGTCAGGGTCAGGTGCTTGCGCTGAACGACCTCCTCGCTTCCGACGGTCAGGACATCCTTGCCGACATCAGCGCCGAGGATTTGAACTCCACCTCCGTCAACGGCAAGGTGTACGCTATCCGCAACAGCAAGGAACTGGGTCTTGGACTTGGCTTTGCCTGCAACACCGAAATGCTCAATTCCCTGGGCATTGATTACAGCAACATCGCCACCGAGGCGGAAATGTACGACATCCTGAAGGCTGTCAAGGAAAAGTACCCCGACGTATATCCCTGGGTTTCCGACAGCGGCAACATGGGCGACTATCTGTACGCTATCGACTGGCTCGGCCGTGACTTCGGCGTGCTGATGAACGCGTTTGACGACAATGACACGAAGGTCGTTAACCTCTTCACCTCCGACGAGTATTACGAGCAGTGCAAGCGCCGCTACCAGTGGAATCAGGAAGGTCTGATTATGCGCGATGCAAGCATCAACACCGAGCAGGCAAGCTCGCTGATGGGTCAGGGCAAGGCGTTCTGCGCCACCACCGAAACGAAGCCCGGCATCGAGTCCCAGTGGGAGCGCAACACCGGCGTTGATATCACCATCATCGACATCGTTCCCGATTACACCATGACCAGCAACCTTAACAACTACTGGCTCATCCCCTACACCAGCGAGCAGCCCGCGCGCGCTATGCAGATTCTTAACGCAATGTACTCCGATCCCGCTATTTCCAACCTGCTCATCTACGGAATCGAAGGCAAGTACTATCGCTTTGTAGACGAAGCAAACGGCGTTATTGATTATCCCGAAGGCGTGACCTCCAGCGATTTGGGCTGGACCATCACCGCTTGGCATTTCCCGAACGAGCTTATCGCCTATAAGTGGGTTACCGACGGCGCGAGCATTTGGGACGATACCATCGAATTCAATAAGAACTGCCATCCTTCGCAGGCGAAGGGCTTCGTGTGGGACAGCACCAACGTTATCAACGAGATTGTTGCCTGCACCACCGTTCGCGACAAG
>CAZUTB010000095.1:0-6846 GCA_964622905.1 uncultured Oscillospiraceae bacterium
CGGAAGCAGGCACGGATTACCAGGAAGCGACGCAGACGCTTTCAGCGGAGACAAATCTGGCGGACGATGAAACCGTTGTGCTGAACTCCGGAACGTGGAGCCTCCTGGGAGCGGAGAGCGCCGAGCCGATACTCGGCAGGGCGAGCATGGAAAGCGGCTTTTCCAACGAGGGCGCTTACGGCGGGAGAATCCGCTATCTCAAGAATATTATGGGAATGTGGATTCTGCAATGCGTCCGCCGCGAGGACGGGAAGCGCTATTCCTATGCCGAAATGGCTGAAATGGCTGTGCCCTACCTCGGCTTCCCCTCCCGCGTTGACGCTGTGAGCGAGCGCTTTTTAGCGCCTAAGAGCATGACGGCGGAGATAAAGCGCGCGGTAAAGGAAAGCGGGCAGAAGGAAATTTCATGCTTTGAGGAGCTGCTTGCCGTGTGCTACAACTCCCTTGCGGACGCTTACAGGGACAGCATTGCGGAGCTTTCCGCGCTTTCGGGAAAGAAATTTTCGAGAATCAATATCATGGGCGGAGGAAGCAACAATGTAACGCTTGACCGCCTTACCGCGAGGGTGACGGGCTTGCCCGTCTACGCAGGACCTACGGAATGCACGGCAATCGGAAATATCCTGAGCCAGATGCTTTCCTCAGGCGAGGCAAAGAGCGTTGCGCACGCGCGGCAGATAGTAAAGGACAGCTTCACGCTTACGGAATACAGCCTATAAACAAGGAGGGGAAACACATGACGGATTTTGAAAGCGCAAAAAAGCGGCTTGCGGAGCTTGGGGTTGACGCGGACAAGGCTACTCAAACGGTGCTCGCGACCCCTATAAGCATCCATTGCTGGCAGGGCGACGACGTTGTAGGGCTTGAAAAGAACGCATCGGCGCTTTCCGGCGGAATACAGACCACCGGCAACTACCCTTACAGGGCAAGGAATTTTGAGGAGCTTTGCGCCGATTTTGACAAGGCGCTTACGCTCATTCCGGGCAAAAACCGCCTGAACCTGCACGCGTCCTACGCGGTTGCACAGGAGGCTGTTCCGCGTGATGAGCTTAAGCCGGAGCATTTCAAGGCTTGGGTGGAATACGCGAAAAAGCGCTCGCTCGGGCTGGATTTCAACCCCACCTGCTTTTCTCACCCGATGGTAAAGGATAATCTCACGCTTTCCTCGCCCGATAAGGAGGTTCGCGAGTTCTGGATTCGCCACTGCATAGCTTCAAGGCGAATTGCCGCGTATTTCGCAAAGGAGCTTGGGACGTATTCCGTATGCAATGTATGGATTCCCGACGGCTTCAAGGATGTTCCCGCCGACCGCCTTACCCCGCGCCTTCGCCTCAAGGAGAGCCTTGACAGAATCTTTGAGGAAAAGCTTGACGGAGTTATCGACTGCGTTGAAAGCAAGGTTTTCGGAATAGGCGTTGAAGCCTGCACGGTAGGCTCCAACGAGTTCTATATGTCCTACGCCGCGTCGCACAAGGGCATTTACAACCTGCTGGACAACGGGCATTATCACCCGACCGAGGTTGTGAGCGATAAGATTCCCGCGCTGCTTGCGTTCTTTGACAAGATTCCGCTGCACGTTACCCGCCCCGTCCGCTGGGACAGCGACCACGTTGTCCGCTATGAGGACGAGATTCGCGAAATTGCCTGCGAGATAGTAAGGAATAACGCGCTGGGAAAGGTGCTTATCGGGCTTGACTACTTTGACGCATCCATAAACCGCGTAGCCGCGTGGGTTATCGGCGCGCGCAATATGAAAAAGGCGCTGCTCTTTGCCCTGCTCCAGCCGAATGAAAGAATGATGAAATTGCAGGAGAACGCGGAGTTCACCGAGCTTTTGATGCTTCAGGAGGAGTGCAAAACGCTGCCTGTCGGCGCTGTGTGGGAGGAGCTTTGCCGCCGCGAGGGAGTTAAGGCGGACGAGCGCTGGTTTGACGATATAAAGGAATACGAAAGGAAGCTTTCCGCCGAAAGGTAATAGCGGAGGCTTTAGGAGGAATACCGATGAGAGTACTTTCACATCCTACTGTTAAGGCGTACATCCGTATGTGCGAGGACGGCTGGCTGCAAGGCTGGCACGAGCGCAACGGAGGAAATCTGACCTATCGGCTCAAAAAGGACGAGGTCAGCGCGATAAAGGACGAATTTTCTTTCGAGCGTCCTTGGGGCGAGCTTGGCGTATGCGCGCCGAACCTTGCGGGCGAGTTCTTCATTGCAACGGGCAGCGGCAAGTATTTCCGCAATGTGCCCCTCTGCCCCGATGAGAGCATCTGCATCTGCGAAATGAACGAGCGCGGCGACGGCTACCGCGTCGTATGGGGGCTTACGGCGGGCGGAAGACCCACAAGCGAGTTCCCCAGCCATATTATGAACCACTCGGTAAGGGTTGAGGCGACAAACGGCGAGTGCAGGGTTATATATCACGCGCATCCCGCCAACATAATCGCTATGACCTATATTCTCCCGCTCACCGCAAAGGCGTTTTCGCGCGCTCTCTGGCAGTCCGCAACGGAATGCCCCGTTGTTTTCCCGGGCGGAGTCGGAGTCGTCGGCTGGATGGTTCCGGGCGGAGCGGATATCGCAAGGGCGACAAGCGCTCTGATGAAGGAGTACGACGCGGCTGTGTGGGCGCACCACGGGCTTTTTGCGTCGGGTCCCGATTTTGACACTACCTTCGGGCTTATGCACACCATTGAAAAGGCTGCGGAGATATACATGAAGGTCATCTCAAGCGGCAGACCCGTTCTGCAAACCATTTCGGATTCTGATTTGCGGGCTATCGCAAGGGATTTCCGCGTAAAGCTGCGCGAGGAATTTCTTGATGAAAAGTGATTCGGTGAGTGGCGGCGGGGGATTCATCCCCTGCCGCGTTTGTTTGCTCAGGGATATGCAGGATAAGGGGCTTTTTCAAACGGTGAGCGACTATATCGCCACGATTCCCGAGGAGGAGAAGGCGGGCGCGGAGGAATACGAGCGCCGCCTTGACGCCTGCCGCGCCTGCGAAAACCTGACTAATGCGATGTGCGCGCTCTGCGGCTGCTTTGTTGAGGCAAGGGCGGCAAAAAGGCAAATGCACTGCGCAGATACGCCCGAAAAATGGTAGCGCAAAACGCGCCTTTTCAAATTGCGTTTTTATCGTTTCTGATGTACAATAGCACAAAAGAACGCGGCTAAAGGAGCTTTTCAAATGAAAATCGGAGCGCAGCTGTACACGGTACGCGAGTTCACGAAAACGCCTGAGGATATTCGCGAAACCTTTCGGAAAATTGCGGAGATAGGCTATCGGCAGATTCAGGTATCCGCCTTCGGAAAGATAGCGCATGAGCAGCTCAAGGAATACGCGGATGAGTTTGGGCTTTCCGTAGTGCTTACCCATATTCCGACGGACAGGCTGCTCAATGAAATTGACGATGTTATCTATCAGCATAAGCTGTGGAACACCGAGTATGTCGGGCTTGGCTATATGCCGAAGGAATACCACGGAAGCGCCGAAAACGTGCGCGAGTTCATCAAGGCGTACCGCCCCGTTGCTCAAAGGCTCGCGGACGCGGGGCTGCATTTCCAGTATCATAACCATGACTTTGAGTTCCTGAGGGATGGCGGGCAGACGCTCTTTGATATCCTTGCAAACGAGTTCCCCGAAACGGGCTTTGTGCTTGACACCTACTGGCTGCAATACGCGGGCTGCGACCCCGCGAAGGTCATTTCCTCGCTTTCGGGGCGCGCTCCCTGCATACATCTCAAGGATATGCAGTGGAAGGATAAGCCAATTATGGCGCCCGTCGGCGAGGGCAATATCAATTTTGCTTCGGTATATTCCGCCGCCGAAAAGGCGGGGGTCAAATATATGCTTGTGGAGCAGGACGAGTGCTACGGAGCTCCGTTCGAGGCGCTCAAAACAAGCTATGATAACTTGAAGAAAGCTGGCTTCTGACAATGGACAAGATAAGAATGGGAATTATCGGCGTTGGAAATATGGGCTCGCAGCACGCAAAGAGCCTGCTTGAGGGCAGGGTTGACGGAATGGAGCTTGCGGCGATTGCCGACCGCGAGCCTGCAAAGCGGGACAGGATAAAGGCGCTTAAAGGCGCTGAGAACGTTGCGGTTTTCTCCGAGGGAAGCGAGCTTATCGCCTCCGGTCTTGTGGACGCGGTTCTTGTGGCGACTCCGCATTATCAGCACCCTACGCTCATCATTGACGCGCTCCGCCACGGGCTGCACGCGATATGCGAAAAGCCCGCGGGCGTTTACACAAAGCAGGTTCGCGAAATGAACGAGGAAGCGGAGAAGCATCCGGAGCTTGTGTTCGCCATCATGTTCAATCAGCGCACAAACTGCCTCTACCGCAAAATGCGCGAAATCGTAAAGAGCGGCGAAATGGGCGAAATCAAGCGCGTAAACTGGCTTATAACCAACTGGTACCGCTCCCAGAGCTATTATGACAGCGGCGCGTGGCGCGCAACCTGGTCGGGCGAGGGCGGTGGAGTTCTCTTAAACCAGTGCCCGCATAACCTTGACCTGTGGCAGTGGATTTGCGGAATGCCCAAGAATGTAAGGGCGTTCATGCACTTCGGGCAGTGGCATGATATCGAGGTTGAAGACGATGTGACCTGCTACGCCGAGTATGAAAACGGTGCAACCGGCGTGTTCATAACCTCTACCGGCGACACCCCCGGCACTAACCGCCTTGAAATCATGCTTGACGGCGGAAAGCTTGTAGCCGAGGACGGAAAGCTCACCGTATGGAAGCTGAAAATGGGCGAAAAGGAATTCTCACGCACCTATAAGGGCGGCTTCGGCGAGCCTGAGTTTGAAAAGTATGAGGCGGAGCTTGACGGCGAAAACCCGCAGCATCTCGGCGTGCTTCGCGCGTTCACGGACGCTGTTTTAAGGGGCAAGCCGCTTGTCGCCTCCGGCACGGAGGGAATCAACGGGCTTATGCTTTCAAACGCAATGCATCTTTCCGCATGGCTGGACAAAACGGTTTCCCTGCCCATCGACGAAGATTTGTTCTACAAGGAGCTTGAAAAGCGGATAAAGACCTCCCGCCGCAAGGAGGAGGGCGCAAGCGTGGTTCTTTCAACGGAAGGCTCATACAACGCGTAAATAAAAGGGGGCGCAGGCAATGATTCGCATCGGCATCTGCACTACAATAGACCATATCGAGTCGGTAAAAAGCATCGGCTACGACTATATTGAGCTGCCGCTTACGGAAATAATGGCGCAGACGCAGAGCGAATTTTCGCTTTGGCGCAAGCGCTCGCAGGAATGCGGGCTGCCCGTTTCGGCGCTCAACTGCTTTGCGGGCGCGGAGCGCAGGCTCGTAGGCGAGAAGCGTGAAACAACAACGCTCAAAACCTATATCAAGGCGGCGGCGGACAGGGCGGCGGCAATCGGCGCAAAAACCGTTGTGCTTGGCAGCGGCGCGGCGCGCAGGCGCGAGGAGGATTATCCCCTTCGGCGCGCTATCGCGGATTTTTCGTCCGTGCTCTACATGATTAACGATATCTTCGCGCCCTATGGAATCACGCTTGTGCTGGAGCCGCTGAACCACTCGGAAACGAACCTTATGCATAGGGTCAGCGAGGCGTGCTACCTCGCCTCCGCGCTTTCGCTTCCGCAGGTGCGGGTGCTTGGCGACACCTATCATATGTATCTTGAGGGCGAAAAGCTCACCGCGCTCTCCGAGGCGGGCGACCTGCTCAGGCACGTCCATGTCGCGAATCCCGTCGGGCGCGTTTACCCGCGCGAGGGCGACGGTGTTGATTATATCGACCTTATGCGCCGCCTCAAGCTCATCGGCTATGACGGAGGCGTGTCCGTCGAGGGCAACTCTGTCGCCTTTGACGAGGACGCAAAAGCCGCGCTTGCGGTGCTCAGAGCGGCGGTAAAAAAGGGGTAAACGGAACAAGTGCTTAATCGTTAAATAAGCAAGAAACCCCGAACCACAAAATGAATTATGTGTCAAAAATTGAGCCATGCCTCTGTATAAGGCATGGCTCAATTCATCTGTTACATTCCTTCCATCTTTGAATACGATCTCTCGCTTGGGTCAAACACTTCACCTGTTAGGCGATTGACACAAAGCTGATGTATCCACTCACTTCCGGCTTCGGCAAAATCGAATTCCCATACAGGAAAGCTCTGCACTTCTTCCTGCCATGTGTACCTGTTTGGTATGTAGCTTACAGCACGAATTGCAATCAACTCAGCCTCTGCCGGAATATCCCAATACACCCCTGATGATTTGACTTCCTCTGCTTTTTGCTTCGCTTCCTCCAACGTGATGACATCTGTTGTCACATCGCCCGCTTCCGCATCGACAAGGCGACCTGTCACTTGGCAAACTATCTGCCCGAACCTTCCGCGAGAACCGCTGTGCTTATGGTACTGCAAGAATATCACAATATACCACCGTCACCCGTAGGTGAAAACTGTGTTTTCCCGCCTTGTTTCGCGTAAAACAAGGCATGGGTTATATAGGCTACGGCGGGCATACTGAGCAGCGTCCCTTCGGGTTATGCTGCGTTATCGCGCAAGCTCATGCTTTTGTTACGGCGAGCTAATACATTAACCCATTCTTTGTTTCATCGAAGCAGCCTTGCGATTATTACAGGAGAGCTGCCCGCCGAATCGGCGGGCAGCTCTCCTGTATATTTATCTGTAATTCACAAGCTATCTCTCACAAGCTATCTCTTGCAAATCGTTTTCCTTCTGTAACCTTTCAAACGTGGCTTCATGTACGGTCTGAATAATGCTTTCGCGGCTCGTAAGGGATTTGTTTGAGCTTATCCCATTTCAAAGCATTCCCGTTATCAGCGCGGCGATGAGGAACGCCGCAAGCGCGGT
>CAZUTB010000096.1:0-6802 GCA_964622905.1 uncultured Oscillospiraceae bacterium
CGGCGCGGTGCTGCTGCTCGGAAGAGTCTTCTTCTTAGCTCCGCTTTCCTTCCCTGCAATCCTGCTCACCGCGGGGCTTTCGCTTCTCGGCGCGGGGCTTATCTTCGGTATTTCAGTGCTTATGAAGCGCCGCGTCACTTTGGCTTGACGGCGCTGAGGAGGTTTTCTCAATGTGGCTTGTGCTTGCGCTTTTATCGGCGCTCTTTGCCGGAGTCACCGCAATCCTGAGCAAAATAGGGCTTAAAGACACCGACTCCAATGTTGCTACGGCGGTAAGAACCGTTGTTGTGCTGCTGTTCTCGTGGCTGATGGTGCTTGTTACCGGCTCAATCGGCGAGCTGTCAGCCGTAAGCGGGGAAACGCTTCTGTTTCTTGGGCTTAGCGGGCTTGCGACGGGCGCCTCGTGGCTCTGCTATTTCAGGGCGCTGCAAATGGGAAATGTAAACAGGGTTGCGCCTATTGACAAATCCTCTACTATTCTCACAATGCTGCTCGCCTTCATATTCCTCGGCGAAAGCGTAACGTGGCTGAGCGTCTGCGCTATGGCGCTCATCCTTATCGGAACGCTTATGATGATTCAGAAAAAGCAGACCGAGGGGAAGAAGGAGGGCAAGGCGTGGCTCGTTTACGCAATCCTGAGCGCCGTCTTCGCCGCGCTCACCTCGATTCTCGGCAAGGTTGGAATCAAGGACATCAACTCGAATCTCGGCACGGCTCTGCGCACCGTCGTCGTGCTTGTAATGGCGTGGACAATGGTTTTCGTAACGGGCAAGGGCGGCGAGGTGAAGAAGATTGACCGCCGCTCAATGCTCTTTCTGCTGCTTTCGGGGCTTGCGACGGGGCTTTCGTGGCTCTGCTATTACGGAGCGCTCCATGACCCTGCCTCGCTAGTCAGCGTCGTTACGCCGCTCGATAAGCTCTCAATACTGCCCACCGTGCTTTTTGCCTATATTTTTCTCAAGGAAAAGCTCACGAAAAAGAGCGCGCTGGGGCTTTGCCTGCTTACCGCGGGAACGCTGCTTCTGCTGATTCACGTCTGAAATTTGTTCCGTACATTTGTTCTTGTCGGGCAGAACATATCCGTACAAATCCTAATAAAAATCGCGTATTGACATTGCCGACAAGTCAATATAAACTGTATTCACAGCAAAGAAATCAAAATGTCCGTTCAAATCATGCTCGGACGAAACGGAGGAAAACCTATGCGGTATATTGTTCAACCCAAGCTTAAGGGCGCAAAGATCAACAAGAACATCTACGGGCAATTCTCGGAGCATCTGGGAAGGTGCATCTACGGCGGTCTTTTCGTGGGCAAGGACAGCAAGATTGAGAATGTTCGCGGAATCCGCTCCGACGTTGTTGACGCGCTGAAGAAAATGGGCATTCCGAACCTGCGCTGGCCAGGCGGCTGCTTTGCGGATGAATACCATTGGCGCGACGGAATCGGCGAGCCTTCCTCGCGCAAGAAGATGATTAACACCAACTGGGGCGGAGTTACCGAGGATAATTCCTTCGGAACGCATGAGTTCCTTGACCTCTGCGAGCAGCTCGGCTGCGAGCCCTACATCAATCTCAACGTAGGCTCGGGAACGGTTCAGGAGATGGAGGAGTGGGTCGAATATATGACCTCCGCCAACGTTTCCCCCATGACCGCACTGCGCGAAAAGAACGGGCGCAAGGAGCCTTGGAATGTTAAGTTCCTCGGAATCGGAAATGAAAACTGGGGCTGCGGCGGAAATATGCGCCCCGAGTATTATGCCGATGAGTATCGCCGCTATCAGACCTTCGTTCATCAGTACGGCGCAGAGAAGCCCTTCAAGATTGCCTGCGGAGCGGGAACGGGCTTCAAGGGTCCGAACCTTGAGTGGACGCACAGCCTGATGAAGAACGCGGGAAAGATGATGGACGGGCTTTCCCTGCATTATTACACCGTGCCCGGCGCTTCATGGGAGCATAAAGGCTCCGCTACCGATTTTGACGAGGATACCTATTACCGCACGCTGGTTTTCGCGCAGTACATTGACGAGCTGCTCGCAAAGCAGGATGCGGCAATGTCGGAGTATGACCCCGAGAAGCGCGTCTGGATAATCCTTGACGAGTGGGGGACATGGTTCGACGTTGAGCCAGGAACGAACCCCGGCTTTCTTTTCCAGCAGAACACAATGCGTGACGCGCTCGTTGCGGGTATTACAATGAACGCGATGCAGCACCACGCGGACAGGCTTAAGATGGCGAATATCGCGCAGCTTGTCAACGTTCTCCAGTCGCCAATTCTTACCGAGGGCGAAAAGATGGTGCTCACTCCCACCTACCATGCCTTTGAGATGTATCAGAAGCATCAGGAAAACACGCTGCTTGGCTCTCTGCTCGAAACCGCTTCTGTTGATACTCCGGACGGAAAGCTCCCCGTGGTTAGCGAAACCGCCTCCGAGGATAAGGACGGCAACATCGTTATCACCCTTACCAACGCCTCTGCAAAGGACGCGGCGAATATTTCGCTTCGCATTGACGGCGAAAAATATGAGTTTGCCTCGGGCAGATTGCTTACCGGCGATATTCACGATAAGAACACCTTTGACGAGAAGAATGCTGTTGCTCCCAAGGCGTTTAAGGCTGTCAAGACCCTTTGCGCCGATGACAACGGAACGGAAGCGGAGCTTACGCTTCCCTCCTGCTCCCTTGCCGAGCTGCTGTTCAAGAGGGCTTGATTATGGCAATGAAGGATTTGTTCGCCCCTGCGCCGCCGATGGGCTGGAACTCGTGGGACTGCTACGGGGCTGCGGTTAACGAGGAGCAGCTTATGGGCAACGCGCGCTATATGCGCGATAATCTCAAGGCGTTCGGCTGGCAGTATGTGGTCTGCGATATCCAATGGTACGAGCCGTCTGCGCAGACGCATGAGTATCATCCGTTTGCGGATTTGTGCATGGATGAGTATTCGCGCGTTATTCCCGCCGAAAACAGGTTCCCGTCAAGCGCGGGCGGAAAGGGCTTCCGTCCTATCGCCGATGAAATTCACGCTATGGGCTTGAAGTTCGGAATCCATATTATGCGCGGAGTGCCTCGGCAGGCGGTCTGCCGCAATACGAGAATTCTCGGCACGGATAAAACCGCGCGGCAGATAGCGCAGAGTTATTCCGTATGCCCGTGGAACTCGGATATGTACGGGGTTGACATGGCTAAGGACGGCGCGCAGGCGTATTACGATTCGCTCTTTATGCTCTATGCGTCGTGGGGCGTTGACTTTGTAAAGGTTGATGATATCGCCAATACCGAGTTCAAGCCCGCCGCTCCCTACTCCGCGCGCCTTGAAATTGAGGCAATCCGCAGGGCAATCGACAACTGCGGAAGGCAGATAGTCCTCTCGCTTTCGCCCGGACCCGCGCCCATCTCCGAGGCATGGCATCTCAAAAAGCACGCGAATATGTGGCGCATGTCGGGCGATTTCTGGGATAACTGGGCGGCGCTCAAGAATATGTTCACGCTCTGCGAGCGCTGGGCGCTTATCGGTGAAAGCGGCGGCTGGCCCGACTGCGATATGCTTCCGCTGGGACGGCTCAACGTAGTTGAGAACGGCGGAAGGCAGACCAACTTTACAAAGGCGGAGCAGCGCACGATGATGAACCTTTGGGGCATCTTCCGCTCGCCGCTTATGATCGGCTGCGAAATGCGGGATAACGATGCATGGACGCTCTCGCTGCTCACCAATATGGAGCTAATCTATGTGAACCAGCACGGAGTTAAGCCCGAGCTTATAAAGAACACTGCCGAGGAATCCGTGTGGGTCAGCAAAACGGAAAGCGGGCGCGTGTACGCAGCGCTGTTCAACCTTTCCGATGAGGAAAGAACCGTCAGTATCTCCCTTTCGGAGCTTCCGAAGGACGGCTGGAGGGACGCTTGGGGCGAAAGCTCCTTTGAGCAGAGCGAAGATACGCTTCTTGCCCGCCTTGCGCCTCACGCCTCCGCGCTTGTGTATACCGAGGGCTGAAAGCGGCAAAGGCAGCGCAAAACCGATGAAAACACTATTATGAATACATAAGAAGAAGCGCAAACGGTTTATGCCGCCTGCGCTTTTTTTCGTCTGTCAAAAAAACAGATTGTTGCTTTTATGCTTGCTCTGTTATTTTACACATTTCAGCAAATCCGCGAATGTGCTTAGCTCGTATGTGGAAATATGCGCCGAAACCGCGTCACCGATTGCCGCGCTGTCAAAGCCGCCCGCTATCGCCGCTTCGATTCCCGCTTTCGCGTCCTCTACAACCAGCGCGTCCTTCGGGTCTGTTTTTATCATATCAGCCGCCTTGAGGAAAACCTCGGGGTCGGGCTTTGAATGAGTTATGTTGTTGCCGTCCGAGATAGCGTCAAAGTATTCTCCAAGCCCTATCTGCGAGAGAATGAACCGTGTGTTCTTGCTCGACGAGCCTATCGCGAGCTTTATATTGCGCGCGCGTAGTGCGTCAAGGGTGTTCTTCACCTCGTCGGAAAGGTCGGCGGGGCTCATTTTTTCCAGCAGCTTCTTGTAGATTTCGTTCTTTTCCTCCGCAAAGCTCGCCTTCTCCTCCTCGGTGTATGTCTTTGCCGCCTTTTCGAGTACAATCTCAAGGCTTGCCATTCGGCTTACTCCGCGCAGACGGTTGTTCACCTTTTCATCAAAGGGGATGGAAAGCTTGTCCGCAATCGCCTTCCACGCGAGGTAGTGATAATGGTCGGTTCTGCATATAACGCCGTCAAGGTCGAAGATTATGCCCTTATATGTTTTCATTCCTGCCGCCTCCTTAAGCTGTGCAAACGTTTTCTATAAATAGAATGATAGCCTCTTGCCGCTTTTCTGTCAAGCGTTTTCCGTGATTCCGCACTTGACATAAATGCGCATTGAGTTTACGATTATTCGGGAGACTTATTCTGCATTCGGAGGCGAAAAATGCCGAAGCTTTCAGAAATTCTCGGTTGCCTTGACGCCTTTGCTCCCTTTGCGGGTCAGGGAAGGTATGATAACAGCGGGCTTGTTACCGGCGATGAAAACCGCGAAATAACCCGCGTTTTGTGCTGCCTTGACATAACAAATTCGGTTATCGACGAGGCGGAGCAGAGGGGCGCGGAGCTTATCGTTTCCCATCATCCTGTTTTCAACACTAATTATGAGGGCGTAACCCGCTTTTACCCGAATATGCCGATAACGCGGCTTATCGAAAAACAGATTGCCGCAATCTGCGTTCATACGCCGCTTGACATGACCAAGGGCGGAATCAACGATGAAATTGCGAGCCGTCTTGGGTTTGAAATTATAAAGGACATTTTTGAGCCTGAGGACACGCGGGATGGGAGAACATGGGGCTATGGGAAGGTTCTGCGCCTTTCGGAGCTGTATTCCGCGCGCGAGCTTGCAAAGTACGTTAAGGCGGTGCTGAATATTCCCGTGCTTCGCCTTGTTGATGGCGGCAATGAGATAAGCACGCTCGCGTTTGCCTCGGGCGGAAGCGGAAAGCTTTCGTATAATGCTATGAGCGAGGGCTATGGGGCGTTCCTAGGCGGAGATTTTAAGCATGACCAGCTTATTGCCGCAAAAAATCGCGGCTTTACAATACTGGACTGCGGGCATTACGGAACGGAGATAATCGCGCCCGACATACTGCTTCGCGAGCTGAAGGCGGCGTTCCCAAGCCTTGACGCTCGCAGGGCAGCCTCGGAAACGGACCCGTCCGAATATCTGCTGTAATCTTACTCACATAAGAAAAGGGGAATGAATTATGAGGATTCTTGCTACCGGCGGCGCGGGTTTTATCGGAAGCCATACCTGCGTTGAGCTTCTTGCGGCAGGGCATGAGGTAATTGTCGCCGATAATTTCGTGAATTCGAGCAAATCGGCTATCGACAGCGTTGAAAAGATTTCGGGCAAAAAGGTTAAGCTCTACGAAATCGACTGCTGCGACAAGGCGGCGCTTGAGCGCGTTTTTGCCGAGAATCGGATTGACGCTGTTATCCATTTCGCGGGGCTTAAGGCGGTTGCGGAGAGCGTTGAAAAGCCGCTTGAGTACTATCGCAATAATCTTGACTCCACCCTGAATCTGCTTGAAATCATACGCGCTCACGGCGTAAAGCGCCTTGTTTTCTCATCGTCCGCCACCGTTTACGGCGTTCCGGATACCGTTCCGCTCAGCGAGGATATGTTCTGCAAGGGCTGCACAAACCCCTACGGCTGGACGAAGTACATGATTGAGAAAATTCTGGAGGGCGTATGCACCGCTGACAGCGAGATGTCCGTTATGCTCCTCCGCTATTTCAACCCTATCGGCGCGCATGAGAGCGGGCTTATCGGCGATGACCCGAACGGAATCCCGAATAATCTGCTTCCGTATGTCACGCGCGTTGCCGCGGGCGTTCTCCCGCGCCTTAACGTTTTCGGCACCGATTACCCGACCCCCGACGGCACGGGCGTTCGCGATTACATCCATGTTGTTGACCTTGCGCGCGGTCATGTGCTTGCCTGCGAGTACGCCGCCTCGCATAAGGGCTGCGAAATCATCAACCTCGGTACGGGCATCGGCTACAGCGTGCTTGACATCGTAAAGGCGTTCGAGCGCGTTACGGGCGTCACTATTCCCTATGACATCAAGCCCCGCCGCGCGGGCGACGTTGCGACCAATTATGCCGACGCGTCCAAGGCGAAGCAGCTGCTGGGGTGGCAGGCGGAGCATAATTTGGAGGAGATGTGCAGGGATGCTTGGCACTTCCAACAGTGTAAGTCTGCTCGCTGAAAACGCACTGTTAACGGTTAATTAATAAGACATAATAACCAGCAACT
>CAZUTB010000097.1:0-6764 GCA_964622905.1 uncultured Oscillospiraceae bacterium
GCAAAGATTCCCGCTGTCAACACCGTTCCGGTAAAGCAGTTCAGGATAAAGACCCCGAGCGTTACAATAAACGTTGACCCCGAGAGAAGCGACCTTATAGAAACAAAGACTATTGACGGACGGCAGTACATAATGGTGCTTGCCGACGGCGATGTAGAGGTTAACGGGATAAAGATAACTTGGTAATGCAAACAGTACAATAGTATAAGAAATAATTTAAGGGGCAGCGGAAACGCTGCTTCTTTTTGTATAAAATTCTTCGCCCGCCAATCTGCGGCACACAAAAAGCAGCGGCGCCTTGATTGTTTTCGGTGTTATTTGGGGTTGAATTTACCGTGATATTCGGGTATACTATTAGCAGAAGGAGATGATTCCATGACGAACATCATTCCGATTTCCGACCTAAAGAATTACAGCGAGGTGCTTGGTCATTGCGATGACGGCTCAGTTGTATACCTAACGAAGAACGGGCGCGGCAGGTATGTTGTGCAAAGCCTGAATGAATACGAGAAGCTGCAAGCGACGGTCAAGCTGCTCGCCGAGCTATCCAAAGGCGTGGAATCCATCCGCAATGAGGGCGGTTTGAGCATGGATGAGGCGTTCGCGGGCTTGGAAGGCTGAATATGCCAAAAATCACCTTTTCCAAGGAAGCGCGAAAAGACCTCATATCCATTCGCCGGTACATCCACGATGAACTGTGCAACCCGAATGCCGCGCGGCGAATCATCGCATCGCTCAAAGAGAGCATCCTGTCACTCGAGGACTTTTCAAACCGCGGGCGGCCTTTGGATGCTCTGATTCCCGTTCACACGGAATACCGCTACCTCGTTTGCGATAACTATTGTGTATTCTATCTGGCAAGCCCGAAGGAAGTTATCATTATACGAATTCTGCACCGGCGGCAGGACTGCCTGAAAGCGTTATTTGCAGAAGGCTGATTATGGTTTCAAGCTGCTCCGCACCTCGTCATTAAACACATGACGGGGTGAGTTTTTTCTCTCGACCGGCATTCCTCACACGAATATTCAAGCAGCCGCCGAAGCAGTTTATCGGCGGCTGCTTATTGCGCGCAAAACTTTACACGGACTTTACAATACGATGAGTTTTTCTTGAAAATGCTCTGTTAAGCTTTACGCGTACCGAAAATTAAGGAGGAAAACAAAAATGCGTAAAGCTCTTAGGATTGCCGCTTTGGTTCTTGCCCTTGTGATGTGTGTTCCCGCCGCCTATGCCGATATGACGGGCGAAATCACCGTATGCTCCCGTGAGGATGGCTCCGGAACGCGCGGAGCGTTCGTTGAGCTTACCGGCGTTGAGGAAAAGAACGCCGACGGAGTTAAGGTAGACAACACCACGGTTGAAGCAATCGTCACCAATTCCACCAACGTAATGATGACCACCGTAGCGGGCGATAAGCTTGCAGTAGGCTACATCTCCCTCGGAAGCCTCAATGAAACCGTAAAGGCTGTAAACGTAGACGGCGCAGAAGCGAGCGTTGCCGCTATCAAGGATGGCAGCTACAAGCTTGCCCGCCCGTTCAACATTGCCACCAAGGAAGGCCTGAGCGAGGCTGCCGCCGACTTTATCGCCTACATCCTCTCCGCTGAGGGACAGAGCGTAATTTCCGCAAACGGCTACATCGGCAGCGACGACGCCGCCAAGTACGAGGGCAAGGCTGTTGCGGGCAAGATTGTTGTTGCAGGCTCTTCCTCTGTAACCCCCGTGATGGAAAAGCTCAAGGAAGCCTACCTTGCGGTAAACCCCAACGCTGAAATCGAGATTCAGCAGAGCGATTCCACCACCGGAATGAAGTCCGCCATTGACGGAATCTGCGACATCGGAATGGCCTCCCGCGACCTGAAGGCGAGCGAAAGCGAAGCAGGTCTTATCGGAACGACCATCGCAATGGACGGTATCGCGGTCATCGTGAACAATGAGTGCGAGGTAAGCGCGCTTACCATGGAGCAGATTAAGGGAATCTTCACCGGTTCAATCACCGACTGGAGCGAAATCAAGTAACTGCCCGCTAATGAGCAAAAGGCGGTTCTCGAAAAAGAGAACCGCCTCAGGCTGTATTTACAGCAAGCTTTCATGAAGGAAGGATTATATGGTAGAGATAGCCGAAAGAGGCAAGCAAAGTCCGGTCAACAAAAGCCCTTCCCGAAGAATAAACAGCCGCGATTTGCGGCGCACTTTCAAGGAAGACACAATGCGCAGGCTGTTCGCCTTTGCAGCCGCGTCCTGCATTCTCGCCGTTGTGCTGATATGCGTTTTCCTTTTTGCAAACGGACTGCCGTTCTTTGCAAAGGTCAACATATTCGCGTTCCTCGGCGGCGAAACCTGGAAGCCGGGCAACGATATTTACGGAATCCTCCCCATGATACTCGGCAGCCTTTTCATTACGGCGGGAGCGCTTCTGATAGGAACTCCTATCGCAATATTCTGCGCAATCTATATTGCGCGCTTCGCGCCGAAGCTTGTTGCCCGCGTTCTTGAGCCAGCGGTTTCGCTGCTTGCGGGCATTCCCTCGGTAGTCTACGGTTTGTTCGGGCTTACCGTGCTTGTCCCCTTTGTCCGCGATAACTTAGGCGGAAAGGGCTTTTCAATACTGACGGCAAGCGTGCTGCTTGCAATGATGATTCTGCCAACAATTATAGGCGTTGCGGTTTCATCCCTGCGCCAGGTGCCGGAAAGCTATTACGAGGGCAGCCTTGCTCTTGGAGCTACGCCCGAGCGCAGCGTAATGCGCGTTGTGCTGCCCGCCGCGAAGAGCGGAGTGATGAGCGGCATAGTTTTAGGGCTTGGGCGCGCTGTTGGCGAAACAACAGCGGTTATGATGGTTGCGGGCAATCAGCCGCGTATGCCTGCGGGAATCATGAAGGGCATACGAACGCTTACCACAAACATTGTAATGGAAATGGGCTACGCGGCGGACGTTCACCGCGAGGCGCTTATCGCAACAGGCGTTGTGCTGTTCGTATTCATTCTGATTATTAACGCCGTGTTCTCATTTATCAAGAGAAGGAGCGAAAAGTAATGGAGATAACGCAAAAAAGCAAAGCCGCAGCGCGGCATCCTGCGTCCTTCCTCGTTCGCTCAGCGTGCCGAATCTCCGCCCTTATAGTCGCGGCTGTGCTTGTTATGATTGTAGGGCAGGTGCTTATAAAGGGCATTCCGAACCTTTCCGCAGACCTGTTTTCACCCACCTACAACAGCGAAAACGTATCGCTGCTTCCCTCGCTCTTCAACACGCTGTGGATGACGGTGCTTGCGCTTATTATCTCCGTGCCCTTGGGAGTCGGCGGCGCAATTTACCTTGTTGAGTACGCTCCGCGCAGAAGCCGCCTTGTGCAGATAGTCCGCCTTACCGCGGAAACCTTGCAGGGCATCCCCTCCATACTCTACGGGCTTTTCGGAATGATACTCTTTGTAACCGCTCTGCACTGGAGCTACTCGATGCTTTCGGGCGCTCTTACCTTGGCTATAATGGTGCTTCCGCTGATACTGCGCACCACGGAGGAGGCGCTTCTTTCCGTTCCCGATATGTGGAGGGAGGGAAGCCTTGCCCTCGGCGCTGGAAAGCTGCGCACGGTAATGAAGGTCGTCCTGCCCCCTGCCTCGGGCGGAATTTTCTCGGGAATCATTCTTGCGATAGGGCGAATAGTCGGTGAAACCGCGGCGCTCATCTATACGGCGGGAACCGTAGCGCAGTTCGCGGTGAACCCGATGTCCTCAGGCAGCACGCTTGCCGTTCATGTGTATGTGCTTTCGGGTGAGGGTCTGCACGTCGGCGAGGCATATGCTACGGCGACAATCCTGCTCGTAATAGTTTTCATGATGAACACCCTGAGCAGGCAGATTTCCAAGCGCTGCACGCGAACATAAGGAGAAGTGAAGCAATGAATAAATTCGAGCTTACGAATGTTGACCTGTATTACGATACATTTCATGCCCTGAAAAGCGTGAACATGGGGCTTGAGGAGGGCGCAATAACCGCATTTATCGGGCCCAGCGGCTGCGGCAAATCCACCCTGCTCAAGAGCCTTGACAGAATGAACGACCTTGTGCCGGGCTGCAAGATAACAGGCACTATCGCGCTTGACGGCGAGGATATTTACGCCCCGAAAACAAATGTTGACGACCTGCGCCGCCGAGTCGGAATGGTATTTCAAAAGCCGAACCCCTTCCCGATGTCCGTTTATGAAAACATCGCCTATGGTCCCCGAACGCACGGAGTACGCAGCCGTGCAAAGCTTGACGTGATAGTTGAGGAAAGCCTTAGAAGCGCGGCGATATGGGATGAATTGAAGGACAGGCTTACCAAGAGCGCGCTTGGGCTTTCAGGCGGACAGCAGCAGCGCCTCTGTATTGCGCGCGCGCTTGCGGTAAAGCCCGAGGTGCTTCTGATGGATGAGCCGACGAGCGCGCTTGACCCAATATCCACAGGCAAGATTGAGGAATTGACGCTTGAGCTTAAGAAGCAGTACACGATAATTATGGTAACGCACAATATGCAGCAGGCTGTGCGCGTATCGGACAAAACGGCGTTCTTCCTGCTTGGCGAGGTGGTTGAAATGGGCGCTACCGCCGAGATTTTCTCAAACCCAAAGGACAAGAGAACCGAAGACTACATAACGGGGAGGTTCGGCTGATGCGAAGCAGATTTGACGAGCAGCTTGAAAAGCTGGGTCAGGAATTGATATTGATGGGAACTATGGCTGAAACCGCAATAGAGGGCGCTTGCTCCGCGCTTCAAACGCGGGATGCAAAGAAAGCGCAGGGCATAATGGTATCCGACCCCGCTATCGACAGGCAGGAGCGCGATATAGAGGTGCTTTGCCTGAGAATGCTTTTGATGCAGCAGCCCGTTGCGCGGGATTTGCGCCTTGTATCCTCCGCTCTCAAGATGATAACGGATATGGAGCGCATAGGCGACCAGGCGGCGGATATAGCCGAAATTGTCACTATGCCGGACAGCACGGCTGCTCAGCCTCCGCAGCATATATTCGCAATGAGCGCCGAGGCGCGCGGAATGGTGCATAAGGCGATAGATGCATATGTAAAGCGCGACGTAGCCTTAGCCGAATGGGTAATTGACCGCGATGATGTTGTAGACGAGCTTTTCCTTTCGGTAAAGCGCGAGCTTGCCGACGCTATCGCAAAGGCGCACCTGAGCGGACGCGATATGGATATTGCCGCGCAGAACGCGCTTGATATGCTGATGATTGCAAAATACCTTGAGCGGATTGCGGACCACGCGACGAATATTGCAGAGTGGGTGCAGTACGCGGTAACGGGGCTTTACAAGGGCGAGGCGCTGCAATAACCGCGAAGGCACTTTTCCGAATGCCGATATAATGCTACAATATAATAAAGACCACCTATACTGGAGGAATGGCAATGATCTATTCCGTTGAAGACGACGCGTCAATCCGCGAATTGATTCTCTATGCCTTAAGGCAGGCAGGCTACGAAGCCGAGGGGTTCGAGGAGGGCACGGCGCTTATGAAGGCGCTTTCGGGAAGCGTGCCCGATTTGATTCTGCTTGATTTAATGCTCCCCGGCGAGGACGGAATAACGCTTCTTCGCCGAATACGCAATGACGCGCGCGTCCGCTCCGTTCCTGTAATCCTCCTTACCGCCAAGGGCGCGGAGATGGACAAGGTGACGGGGCTTGATAACGGCGCGGACGATTATATAGTAAAGCCCTTCGGGGTTCTGGAGCTGCTCAGCCGCGTTAAGGCGGTGCTTCGCCGCACAGGTCAGCCTGCGGAGAACGCGCCTGTGCAGCTTGGCGATATAGCCCTTGACCCCGCGCGCCGCAGCGTGACAATTGCAGGGCGCGAGGCAGTCCTTACGCGCAAGGAATTCGATTTGCTGGAGGTGCTTATGCGCAACAAGGGGCTTGTGCTGACCCGCGAGAAGCTGCTTGACGCCGTATGGGGAATAGACTTCCCCGGCGATACAAGAACCGTTGACGTTCACGTCGGAACGCTCAGGCAAAAGCTTGGGAGCGCAGGCGCGCTGGTTCAGACGGTGCGCGGCGTCGGCTACAGAATGGAGGAGTGAAGATGCGCAAACGTTTATTCCGCTCTACCCTGCTTGTATGCTGCACACTGCTCCTGATTCTCTCAACCGCCTTTACCATGAGCCTTTATGCAGCCGAAAAGCGCCAGCTTACGCAAGCGCTCAGCGAGGAAACCGGCTTGCTGGCGGCGGCGCTTAGCCATACGGACAGCAGGGAGGCGCTTTTCGCGGTGCTTCCGCAGGAAAGGCGCGCAACGCTCATAGACGCCTCGGGCATTGTTCTCTATGATACCTCCGCAGCCGCCGCGAATATGGACAACCATTCGGACAGAACGGAATTCATACTCGCTAAAAAGGACGGGAGCGCAACGGTTACGCGCGCTTCCGCTACGCTTTCGGAGGAAATGGTCTACCATACCGAGCTGCTGGAGGACGGCAGTGTGCTAAGACTTGCGGCGGCGCAAAAAACCCTTATCGGCGGGGTTTTGATATCGCTTCCGTATATGCTGCTGGCGATTCTCGGATGTGTTCTGCTTGCGGCGCTGCTCTCTGCGGGCAGCACAAAGCGCCTTGCAGCGCCCATTCTCGCGATAGACCCCGAGCATCCGCTCGACACGGACTGCTATGACGAGCTTACCCCGCTTTTGCGCAACCTGCACCGCCAGCAGGAGGTTGCAAACGCGCAGATGGAGAAGCTAAGGGCGCAGAAAACCGAGCAGGACGAGCTGCTTTCCAAT
>CAZUTB010000098.1:0-6756 GCA_964622905.1 uncultured Oscillospiraceae bacterium
AGCTGGAAACCGGAGCAAATAAGCAAAGCGCATTTGCTCCGAAAGCGTAGCGTTAATCTATCTCTCTTTCAGTTCCCATATAGCACGCCGCAAGCGTTCCGGGTCCGCAGTGCGCGCCGATAACCGGTCCGACGGGATAAACGTCGAGCTGAATTTCGGGAACCATTTCCTTCAAATGTTCGCAGAGGCGCTTTGCGTCGTCCTCGCAGTCGGAGTGCAGAATCATCACGCGCTGCTTGTCCGGCTCAACAATGGATTCCTTTACGCGGGTGGCAATGGTTCTTATTGCCTTCTTGCGCCCCTGAACCTTCTCTGCGGGGCTTATCTTTCCAAGCTTGCCCTCAACCAGAATGGGCTTTAGGTCAAGCATAGAGCCGAAGAACGCCGCCGCGTTGGAGATTCTGCCGCCGCGCTTCAGGTACACAAGGTCGTTTACCGTGAAATAGGCGCGCGCGCGGAGGCGGTTTGCCATAACCCAGTCCTTGACTTCGTCCATCGACGCGCCCTTTTCGTACATCTCGTAGGCGGTTATTGTCAGCAGCGCCTGCGGACCGCTTATCGAAAGGGTGTCAACAATCTCAATGCGGCGCTCGGGATACTTTTCAAGCAGCTCGTTCTTTGCAAGAATCATGTTTTGAATTGTGTTGGACATATTGCTCGAGAAAGCGATAACCAGAATATCCCTTCCCGCGGCGAGATATTTCTCGAAATAGTCAACGTAAACCGGAGTGGGCAGCAGAGAGGTGCTTGGCACAGCGCCCGCGCGCATTCTGTCATAGAAGGGCTTTCCGTTGTCGTCGGCGCGCCCCAGGTCGGGCAGCAGGTCCTTGCCGTCAATGGAGTACGGCATCATAATCATCTGCGCATCCATCCGGTCAAAAATCTGATACGGCATATCCGAATCGCTGTCGGTGAAAAAAACGTAATCGCGCATCTTTTGAATCTTCCTTCCGTGCATTTTCCTTCACGCCTATTTTACATGGATATTGTACTAATTGCAAGTAAGAACGGCAAAGGGGCAGGTTAACGCTACGCTTCGCTTCGCTTTCGGAGCAAGTGCGCTGCGGCTTACTTGCTCCGAAAGCGAACGTTTTTTAAGTATTCCTTTTAATCAATCGCCTTTTGTGCTATCATTGTGCGGTAACGGACTGCAATTTTGTATTTTACGGAGGAGCGAGCATGGTTAAGCGACTGTATGTGGAGAAAAAGAACGGCTTTGATGTGGCGGCGCGCCAGCTTTTACACGAGGCGCACAGCCTGCTTGGGCTGCCGAATATGACCGCGGCGCGCATCCTCTGCCGCTATGATGTGGAGGGAGCCAACGCCGAAACCATGGAAAAGGCTATTCCCGTTATATTTTCCGAACCTAATGTTGACACCGTTTATATGGAGGATATGCCCGCGTTTTACGGCAGGGCGCTTGCGGTTGAGTACCTGCCCGGGCAGTATGATTTGAGGGCGGACAGCGCCGAGCAGTGCCTCCAGCTCCTTACGGGCGGCGAGCGCCCGAGCGTAAAGTGCGCGACAATCTATATTTTTGAGGGCGAGGTTGACGATGACGGCTTTGCCCGCATGGAAAAGCACCTTATCAACCCCGTTGAGAGCAGAAGGGCTTCCCTTGAAAAGAAGGAAACCCTCGCTATGCTTTCGCCAGTCCCCGAGGATGTAAAGACCGTGGAGGGCTTCATATCCCTTGGCAGCGCGGAGCTTTCGGACATGGTTGCAAAGATGGGCTTTGCAATGAGCGCGGAGGATTTGAGCTTCTGCCGCGACTATTTCAAGAATGAAGAAAAGCGCGACCCCACCGTTACCGAGCTTCGCGCAATTGACACCTACTGGAGCGACCATTGCCGCCACACCACCTTCCTCACCTCCATTGACGAGATAGATTTTGAGGACGGAAAGTACACAAAGCCCGTCAAGGAAGCGTACTCGGATTATCTTCTTGCCCGCGCGGAGCAGTATAAGGGCAAGGAACGCCCGCAGACGCTCATGGACATGGCTACCCTTGGGGTCAAGGTGCTTAAAAGGCGCGGAATGCTCCCCGACCTTGACGAGAGCGAGGAGATAAACGCCTGCTCAATCAAGATTATGGCGAAGATTGACGGCAGGGAAGAACCCTGGCTCGTGATGTTCAAGAACGAAACGCACAACCATCCCACCGAAATTGAGCCGTTCGGCGGCGCTGCAACCTGCCTTGGCGGAGCTATCCGCGACCCGCTCTCCGGCAGAAGCTATGTTTATCAGGCTATGCGCATTTCCGGCGCGGGCGACCCGAGGGCGGCTATAAAGGATACCCGCGCTGGCAAGCTTCCGCAGCGGCAGATTACGCGCAAGGCGGCGCAGGGCTTTTCCAGCTACGGCAACCAGATAGGGCTTGCGGCGGGCAAGGTTCAGGAGGTTTACCACCCGGGCTTTGTAGCAAAGCGCATGGAGCTTGGCGCTGTTGTAGGCGCTGCTCCCGTTGAAAACGTAAGGCGCGAAAGACCCGCAGAGGGCGATATAATTGTGCTTCTGGGCGGAAGAACGGGACGCGACGGCTGCGGCGGAGCAACAGGCTCCAGCAAGGCGCACACCACGGACAGCCTTTCCACCTGCGGAGCGGAGGTTCAGAAGGGCAATCCGCCCACGGAGCGCAGCATTCAGCGCCTTTTCCGCAAGAAGGAGTTTGCCCTGCTTATAAAGCGCTGCAACGATTTCGGCGCGGGCGGAGTGAGCGTAGCAATAGGCGAGCTTGCTCCCGGGCTTACCATTGACCTTGACAAGGTGCCGCGCAAGTATGAGGGGCTTGACGGGACGGAGCTTGCAATCTCCGAAAGTCAGGAGCGCATGGCTTGCGTTATCGACCCTAAGGACCGCGAAGCCTTCCTTGCTATGGCGGACGCGGAAAACCTCGAGGCGACTGTTGTTGCGGTAGTTACAAAGGAGGAGCGCCTCAGGATGACTTGGCGCGGAAATATCATCGTAGACCTCAGCCGCGCCTTCCTTGACACGAACGGAGCTACCCAGCACACCAAGGCGTATGTCGAAGCGCCCGAGGATAAGAGCTATCTCGGCTCGCCCATCGCCTGCTTTGACGATAAAAAGAGCTTTGCCGATAACGTCAAATCGGCGCTTTCCGAACTTAACCTCTGCTCGCAGAAGGGGCTTGTTGAGCGCTTTGACGGCTCAATAGGCACGGGTACGGTAATCGCGCCCTACGGCGGCAAATACTGCATGACCCCCAATGACGCAATGGCGGGACTGCTGCCCGTTATGGGCGCTAAGACCGCTACGCTTATGGCGCACGGCTATGACCCCGAGCTTGCCTCCTGGAGCCCGTATCACGGCGCGGTTTACGCTATCGTCGAGTCGCTTTCCAAGATTGCGGCGGCGGGCGGCGACGTCAAAAAGGTCAGAATGACCTTTCAGGAGTATTTCCAGAGGGTGAATAAGGACGCGGAAAAGTGGGGACAGCCCGCCGCCGCGCTGCTGGGCGCGCTTAAGGCGCAGTTCTCCCTCGGGCTTGCCTCCATCGGCGGCAAGGACTCAATGTCCGGAACGTTTGAGGATATTCACGTCCCGCCTACGCTCGTTTCCTTCTCACTCTGCTGCGAGGATGCGGACAAGCTCGTTTCCTGCGAGTACAAGGCGGCGGGGCATGACCTGCTCCTCCTGAGAGCCGACAAGGAAGAATACGACCTGCCGAATTATGCCTCGCTGCTCAAAAAGTACGCGGCGCTCTACTCGCTCATTCAGAGCGGCAAAGTCTGCTCCGCGCAGGCGGTCGGCTATGGCGGAATCGCGGCGGCATCCGCAAAGGCAACCTTCGGAAACCGCGTCGGCGCAAGCCTTTGCGGGCTTTCGCAGGAGGAGCTGTTCAAGCCCCTTTACGGCAGCATCGTTATTGAGGCGGATAAGGGCTTTGCCGCCGAGGATTTTGTAAAGATTGGCGAAACCACCCTTGGCGGCTTTGCGGCAAACGGAAGCGAAATAAGCCTTTCCGAAATGCAGATGGCTTGGGAAGCGCCGCTTGAGAAGGTTTTCCCGACCAAGGCAAAAGCGCCGGAGGGCGAGGTTGGCTTCAAGCCCTGCGAAAAGCGCGAAACCGCGCGCCCCGCTGTAAAGCTTGCGCGTCCCCGCGTTTACATTCCCGCCTTCCCCGGAACAAACTGCGAAATGGACAGCGCATGGGCGTTCCGCCGCGCAGGCGCAGAGGCGAATATCGGCGTTTTCCGCAATCTCACCCCTGCGGCGGTTGAGGAAAGCGTCCGCGCGATGGCTGAGGGAATCAAAAAGAGCCAGATTGTTATGTTCCCCGGCGGCTTCTCTGCTGGCGACGAGCCTGACGGAAGCGGAAAATTCATCGCTACCGTGCTGCGAGCGCCTATGGTTCGCGATGCGATAATGGAGCTTATAAATAACCGCGACGGATTAATTTTAGGCATCTGCAACGGCTTCCAGGCGCTCGTCAAGGTCGGTCTGCTCCCTGGCGGCGAGATTCGCGACCTTACCGAAAGCGACCCGACGCTCACCTTCAACACCATCAACCGCCATGCCGCAACCACCGTTCACACGGTTGTTTCCTCCGTTTTAAGCCCGTGGCTTGCGGGAGTCAGCTGCGGCGACGTTCACGCTATCCCGATTTCCCACGGCGAGGGGCGCTTCGTATGCTCGAAGGAGGACGCGCTGTTGCTTCAAAAGCGCGGTCAGCTCTGCTTCCAGTACTGCGACCCCGACGGAAGGGTGAGCGCCGAAATGCCCTATAACCCGAACGGCTCCGTGTGCGCTATCGAGGGTATCTGCTCGCCTGACGGAAGAATCCTAGGAAAGATGGGGCACAGCGAGCGCCGCGGCGAGTTCATCGGCCGCAATATCCCCGGCAATTCCGACCAGAAGCTGTTTGAAAGCGGAGTTAAGTACTTCGGCTGATAACGGAAAGGGAAAGCAAACGGATTATTTATCAATGAAAGCAGAGCGGAGATACAAAAAAGTGTCTTCGCTCTGCGTATTTTTATGCCTGAGCATTTATTGCGTGTGCGCGTCGCACCGTCTTGACAGGCATAGAGCGGAATGCTATTATAGTAAATAAATTGACCGTAAAGTAATTTACCGAGAGGTGACGGCTGTGACAAAGGGTGATAAGAGGAACGCTTTTCTCTACTGCAAATTTCGGGATGAGCAGTATGCCCTTTATGACGAATACGCCAAAAAGAACGGGCTTTTGATGAAAACCTTCCTTGTTCTGAACGCTCTTTATTACTCAAAGGACGGGATGACGCAGAAGGAGATTACGGAAAGAATCTATCAGTCCAAGCAAACGGTTAATCTCATTATAAAGAATCTTCTTGCGGGCGGCTATGTGACTGTTGACGAAAACCCGAAGAATAAAAGAAACAAGCTTGTTGCCCTTACAGAGAGCGGAAGGGCTTACGCAGGCAAGCCCGTTTGCCATATCACTTGGGCGGAGGATACGGCTATGTCCATGCTCACGCCCGAGGAGCAGGAGCATCTCATCGGGCTGTCAAGGCGGTTTACCAAAAATCTAACCGATTTAGTTAACGGAAGCGAGGACGGGGTATGATTCTCAACACGGGCGGACGAACGGACACGGTGCAGTATTACACAAAATGGCTTTTGAAGCGGTTCGAGGAGGGCTATGTTTATTCCCGAAATCCGCTTTTCCCGAATATGGTTACGCGCTATGAGCTGACGCCGGATAAAATCGACTGCGTTCAGTTTTGCTCCAAGGATTATGAGCCTATACTAAATGACCTGCCGAAAATAACGAGCCGCTTCAACACATATTTTCACTACACCATTACCGCCTACGGCAGGGACGTAGAGCCGAGAGTGCCTTCCGCAGAAAAGAGCGTTGAAACCCTGAAAAGGCTCTCGGGCATTGTCGGAGCTAAGAGGCTGGCTTGGAGATACGACCCCGTGCTGCTGACGGAGAAATACACCGTTGCGGTTCATCTCAAGACCTTTGAGGGAATGGCAAGGGAGCTTGCGCCGTATATTGACCGCTGCATTTTCAGCTTTGTGGAAATGTATAAAAAGCTGGAGGTCAATATGCCGGAGCTTATTCCGCTTACCGATGAGGACAAGGACGCGCTTGCCTGCGGCATGGGCGAAATCGCCAATAAGTATGGCATATACCTTCAAACCTGCGGGACAAACGGAGACTATTCGCGCTACGGAATTCATCCCTCGGGCTGCATGACCCTTGATATGATTGGCACGGCGAACGGAGTGGAGTTCCGCAAGCTAAAGCATAAGGGTATGCGGCAGGGCTGCCATTGCATTGAAAGCCGTGATATCGGCACCTACGACACCTGCATGAACGGCTGCAAATACTGCTATGCCAACAAAAGACCCGAAATCGCTTTTGAGAATTATAAGCTGCATGACCCGAATTCGCCCCTCCTTTTGGGGCATATAAAGGAAAGCGACACCGTGCGCGAGGGCGCGCAAATCAGCTTTCTTAAGGGCAAAGCGAACGTGAGCAAAAGCAGCGCCGCACGCAGGCACGCAGGTGAGGAGCTAAGATAAATGACAAAATCCGCTGCAATGACAGCCGCCGATAAGAAGCAGTTTTACAAAGAGCTGCTTTCCTTTGCAGTCCCGATAGGGCTGCAGAACCTGCTTACCGCGCTTATAGGCGCGACGGACGCGCTTATGCTCGGCAGGTTTTCTCAGGACGCGGTTTCCGCCGTTTCCCTTGCCAATCAGATAGCGTTCATAATGAGCCTGTTCACAGGCACTATCGTCGGCACG
>CAZUTB010000099.1:0-6732 GCA_964622905.1 uncultured Oscillospiraceae bacterium
CCTTACACCATTTCCTGACCGTGAGGCGAATGCCGAACAAGGAAATGGTGCAAACTCGGCGCAAGCCTGCTTGCGCCGAAAGCTTGTCAAAATATTTTGACAAGCGCCTGTAAATTTATTTATTTAGCATTGAAAACAGGTTGAATGTAGCCTAAGATTTGTGTATACTGTTATCATCATGGGGCAAGGTGGGTGAATACGGATGACGGAACGCTTTGAAACTATGAAGATGACTGCCATTCCGCAGAGCGATAACACGGCGGAGGGCATTCTTGAGTATGTTTATCGGGCGCTCAGGGATAAGGGCTATGACCCTGTTACTCAGCTGGTCGGATATCTGATTTCCGGAGACCCGACCTATATCACAAGCTATAATCAGGCTAGAAGCCTTATCTGCCGAATCGAGAGGGACGAGCTTATGGAAGAGCTTGTTCGTTCCTATATCGAGAACAAGCTGAATAAGTGACGGCGGCTGCCGCCTTGCCTTAAGCGGATGACTTTGCTTGTGCGCGGTCGGGCTTTTGCTCGGCCGCTTTAATGAATCGGAAACGGCGGTTTTGTTATGAATGAAAGGCTGCTCTGTTTGGATGTCGGCGACAGGCGAATCGGAATTGCCGTAAGCGACGAGCGAAGAATTCTCGCAAGCGTTGTAGAAACCTATACAAGGGTTGGGTATACTCCGGACGTCAAGCGGATAAAGGAGCTTTGCGAAAGGTATGCTACCTCCTATGTAGTGAGCGGGCTTCCGAAGAATATGGACGGCTCGGAGGGCGGGCAGGCGCTGAAGGTGCGCGAGTTCTGCGCGCAGCTCGAAAAAGCGGGGCTTTCGGTATTCTATCAGGATGAGAGGATGACGACCGTAAGCGCCGAAAAGGTGCTTATGCAGGGCAATATGCGCAGGGACGACAGAAAGAAGCATATTGACCAGGTTGCGGCGGTTTTTATCCTTGAAAGCTATTTGGCGTCGGGCAGAAGCCCGGAAAATGAGATTGCGGAGGCGGGAAAAATGCAGGTTGGACAGATGGTTGAGCTTATTGACGAAAACGGAAATCCCTGCTCCTTTGAGCATCTGATGACTTTGGAATACAAGGAAAAGTATTATCTCATCCTTGTCGCGGGCGAGGATTCGGAAACCGACGAGGAAGGCGAAATCGTAATAATGATGATTGATAAGGACGATAAGGGCGAGGACTGCTATGTGCCGGTTGAAGACCCCGACACAATGCAGGCTGTTTACGACCTTTATGTTCAGACGGTCGAGAGTGAGGACGATACCGCGAATGTAGACGCGGAGGACGGCGACTGATGGAGCAAACGGAAAACATCGTTCTCAAGCTGAAAACGCCAAGCGGCGAGGAATTTTCCTTCCGCTATGCCGCAGGCGTTCCGCACGAAGGGATTACCTATGCCGTGCTTATTCAAACGGAGGTTGAGCGCGGAAAAGAGCAGCTGCTTGTTACGCGCGCCTTTACGGATGAGGAGGGAGCGCTCGGCTTTGAGATTATCGAGGACGAAGGCGTTGTCGAGGCTGTTTTTGAAAGCTATGTCGGCTCTGTTTTAGGCTCTGCGATGAAGAATGATACCGAGGACGAATGCACCTGCGAAGACGAATGCTGCCACGACGAGCATTGCCATGAAGGGCATTGCCATTCATCCGAAAAGCTGCATTAACAATTCGTACAACTTGAGGAGTAACAACATGAAAAAGGTCATAAGTGTCATTTTGATCGTCGCTCTGCTGCTTTCGATGTCCATTAGTGCTGCTGTGGCTTCGGAAACGGATGGTCTGAAAAGTTCTATCACAAATTTGGCTTGACGAGAGACGGTGCCGTACAATGCGCCTATTCCCAAGACCCGAATGACGGCTATGCGGCAGAGCTGGCTCGGGATGCAGACAGGGACAGGTGGTTTATAGATATTTCTTCGGATGCTTATGAAGCGCTTGACCAAAGACCCGTTGTTAAGTCAGGTGATTATACCTACATCCTGCTGGAGGATGAAACGATAGCTCTTTTGAAAATAGATGAGCAGCATCAGACAAACGCGCTTTAAATTCCCGAAATGATTGACGGACACGAAGTATCCCGCTTGGGGTATGACATCAATAGCGGCTGCGGCTGTATCTTGGCTGATAATGTCAAAGAGGTTGAGTTCCCATCAACCTTGAGAACCATCGGTTCATATATGCTGAACTCCGCGAAAATCTCAGAGTATTCGTTTCCAGAGGGCGTGACGGAGATTGGTGCGGTTTGGCCGAATATCAGAGTACGTCTCCGGTTGTAATCAAAAAGCTGCCATTAACGCTCGTGCGCTTGGGTGACTTCGCATTTGCGAATTGCGGAAAAAAATCGCTTAAGCTGCCAAACGGCTTACAGGAAATCGGGTTTGGCGCTTTCATGCGGTCTACATTTACCGATGTAACCATTCCCGAAACTGCGACTGTCATTGGTGCATACCTTTTCTATGATTGTGATAAGCTGACAAAAGTCACCTTGCCAAGCAGTCTTCCATACATCTCGGAAGGAATGTTTCAGGATTGTTCCAAGCTGGCAAGCATAACTATTCCATCCGCAGTAACCAAAATCGGTGCGTACGCTCTGCGCGATTGCAAGGCTCTTACCACTGTAACCTTCAAGGGAAACAGCGTCACAACGATTGAGAAAGCCGCTTTCAAGGCTTGTGTAAAGCTGACTAAGATTGCGATACCGGATGGAGTTACGTCAATTGGCGAGGATGCTTTCTTCAACTGCGAAAAGCTGTCAAGCGTTACGCTGCCGGAAAGCATAATCGAGATAGGCGCTCACGCTTTTGACGGCTGCGCGAAAAAGCTCACCTTCAATGTCAAGGAAGGCAGTTATGCGCAGCAGTGGGCGCAGGAAAACTCGGCGCAAGCAGGCTTGCGCTGAAAGCTTAGCTTGCATACCCACTCGTTTTGTGCTAAAATGCGCTTGTTAAAGGCTGTGATGAAGACAAAGCCCGATAACGCCCCCGCGAAAGAGAAAAGCGGTCATGGCTGCGAGCCGCTTGACGACGGGCACGGGAAATTCACTTCTGAGCCTTCCGCCTGATAAGGGCGGAACGGGGCTGCGCCGTTATCGCGTTGAGCCCGTCGCCTGCCGGCTGCGGGAAACAAGGGTGGTACCACGAAGTTATGCGCTTTCGTCCCTTTATTGGACGAAGGCGCTTTTTGTGCCTTCAGGCGCAGGAAATGGAGGAAACGGTATGAAGGAAATGCTTGAGCAGCTCAAGCAGCAGCTGCACGAAATGCTTCCGGAAATCGACACTCAGCAGAAGCTGGAGGAAGCGAAGGTTAAGTTCTTAGGCAAAAAGGGAAGCCTTACCGCGCTCAAGCGCGGAATGGGCGCGCTTTCTCCCGAGGAGCGCCCAAAGGCGGGGCAGATGATAAACAGCATCAACCAGTGGATGGAGGAGCGCCTTTCCGAGTGCGAGGCTAGGATAAAGAGCCGTATGCGCGAGGAAGCGCTGAAGTCCGAAATGCTTGATGTAACCGAGCCGCGCGATCCCCTGTCCCTTGGCGGCGATCATCCGCTTACTCTGGTAATGCATGACCTTGTGGACTGCTTCACGGGTATGGGCTTTGAGGTTGTCGAGGGCCCCGAAATAGAGCTTGACCATTACAATTTTGAGCTGCTCAACATTCCGAAGAATCATCCGGCGCGCGACGCGCAGGACACCTTCTATGTTGACGACAATATAGTTCTCAGAACGCATACCTCGCCTATGCAGGCGCGCACCATGCTTACCCGCAAGCCGCCTATCCGCATTATCTGCCCCGGGCGTGTTTTCCGCGCCGATGAGGTAGACGCAACGCACAGCCCTGTTTTCCATCAGATGGAGGGGCTTGTCATCGACGAGGATGTAACGATGGCTGACCTGCGCGGGACGCTTAACGAGTTCGCAAAGCGCCTTTACGGGGATGATGTTACAACCCGCTTCCGCCCGTCCTTCTTCCCCTTCACCGAGCCAAGCGCCGAGGTTGACCTTACCTGCATGGCTTGCCACGGAAAGGGCTGCCCCATCTGCAAGGGAACGGGCTGGATAGAGGTTCTCGGAAGCGGAATGGTTAACCCGAAGGTGCTTGATATGTGCGGAATCGACAGCAAGAAGTATAAGGGCTTCGCGTTCGGAATGGGTCTTGAGCGCATAGCAATGCTCAGGTACGGAATCCGCGATATGCGTCTGTTCTATGAGGGCGATCAGAAGTACTTCGCCCAGTTCAGGTAAGGAGGCGAGAGAAATATGAAAGTGCCTATGAAATGGATTCGGGATTATACCGATATTCCCGTTTCGCCGCTTGAGTATGAATCTAAGATGGTTATGTCCGGAACAGGCGTTGAGGATATGGAGGATATGACCGCCGAGCGCAAGGGAATCGTTGTTGGGCGCGTTCTCAAGTGCGATAAGCATCCCGACAGCGACCATCTCCATGTGTGTATAGTCGATACCGGCAGGGAGGAAAAGCTCCAGATTGTCTGCGGCGCTCCCAATGTCGCTGAGGGTCAGCTTGTCTGCGTTGCCGAGGTCGGCGCGGTGCTTCCCAAGGATTTGAAGATAAAGAAGGGCAAGCTTCGCGGAGTCGAGAGCTGCGGAATGCTCTGCTCGGGTCCCGAAATCGGCGTTCCCGTCGAGCTTTATCCGTCCATCGGCGATGAGGGAATCCTTGTGTTCAATGAGGAGCATCATCTCGGACAGGACGTCAACGAAATCTTCGGAACTAACGATTATATAGCGGACTTTGAGATTCTTGCCAATCGCCCCGACTGCCTCTCCGTATGGGGCGTTGCCCGCGAGAGCGCCGCTGCCTGCGGAACAGAGTTCAAAAAGCCCGAAATAAACGTAAAGACCGTTGCGGGCAAGTTTGAGGACAGCGTCAAGATTACCGTTGCAGATGAAACGCTCTGCAAGAGATACGCGGCAAGGGTCATCAAAAATGTCCGCGTCGCGCCCTCTCCCGACTGGCTCAGGCAGTATCTGTTCGCGGCGGGAATGCGCTCTATCAACAATATCGTTGACATAACTAATTTCGTAATGCTTGAAACCGGCCATCCCATGCACGCCTTCGACCTTGACAAGGTGCGCGGAAGCGAGATAATCGTCCGCAAAGCTCAGAAGGGCGAAAAAATAAAGACTCTGGATGATAAGGAATACGAGCTTTCCGGAATTGAGCTGCTCATCTGCGATAAGGAGGGCGCAACCGGAATCGCGGGAGTTATGGGCGGAGCGGAGAGTGAGATAACCGAAAACACCAAGAGCGTTCTCTTTGAGTGCGCCTCCTTCGACCGCACCGGAACGCGCCTTACCTCGCGCTCGCTCGGAATCCGCACGGAGGCAAGCGGACGCTTTGAGAAGGGCGTAAGCGATAAAACCGTTATGGAAGCGCTTCAGCGCGCCTCTCAGCTCGTAAACCTGCTTGACGCGGGCGATGTGGTTGAGGGCATCTATGATAATTATCCCTGCCCCACGAAGAATATGCCTATAACCGCAAGCGTCAAGTCAATGCAGAATTACATGGGCGTTGACGTTCCTGCGGAGGATATGAGGAAGATTCTCGAAAAGCTTTTCTTCACCGTTTCGCTTTCCGGCGATGAAATAACCGCGACAGCGCCCGATTTCAGGCAGGATGTTGACGGCGAGGCGGACCTTGCCGAGGAGGTTCTGCGTATTTACGGCTACTCGCATATTCCCTCCACTAAGCTTCGCGGCGAAACCACAATGGGCGGAAGAAGCGCGCGTATGATTATGACTGATAAGGTGCATAGCATTCTGCGCGGAATGGGATATTATGAGGTGATGAATTATTCCTTCGTGAGCATGAAGCTTATTGAAAAGCTGAACCTGCCCGAGGGTGATTCTTGGCTTGCGCCGCTGCGCCTCCGCAATCCTCTCGGTGAGGATACCGCAGTAATGCGCCCAACGCTTGTTGCTTCGATGCTTGACACCCTTTCGCGCAATATGAGCCGCTCTGCGGATAGCTGCCGCCTCTTTGAGGTTGCCGCAGTCTACGACGGAGCAAAGAGGACGGAGGAAGGGCTTCCCGTTGAAACGCAGATGCTCTCCGTAGGCGCTTTCGGCGCGGGAATGGATTTCTATCAGATGCGCTCGCTCGTGGAGGCTCTGCTTTCCGCTTTCGGCGTTTCCTGCGATATAAGGCGCTCCTCGGCAAGCTTTTTGCACCCCGGGCGCGGCTGCGAGCTTGTGACGGGCGAAACCGTTGTAGCAACGCTTGGCGAAGCGCATCCCGATGTGCTTGCGAATTTCGATTTGGGTCAGCGCGCGTATGTTGCCGCTGTTAACCTTACGGAGCTGATGAAGCTTGAAAAGCCCGTTGGCGAGGTTCCCGCGCTTCCCAAGTATCCTTCCGTTTCGCGCGACCTTGCGTTTGTAGTAGCGGAGGAAACCGAGCTTGGACCGATGATGAAGGCAATGGAGAAGGCGGCGGGCAATATGCTTGAGAGCATAAGGATGTTCGACGTTTATCGCGGAGTCGCTCTCGGAATGGGCAAAAAGTCTGCGGCATTCTCGCTCAGCTTCCGCGCTAAGGACCATACGCTTACCGAAAACGAGGTCGGCGCGGCAATCAAGCGCGTTATAAAGCGTATGGAGAGCGATTATCAGGCGGCGCTTCGCTCATAAGGTTTGCCTTTCGGGGGCAATTAATGTATAATCCTATCGAATAGTGAAATAGGAGGCTTTGCAGATGTCGAGCCAATC
>CAZUTB010000100.1:0-6518 GCA_964622905.1 uncultured Oscillospiraceae bacterium
AAATGAAAGCAAGCCTGCTTGCTCCGAAAGCGTAGCGAAGCGCATTTGCTCCGAAAATGATACTAAGTGCTTGTCAAAAGATTTTGAACAAGCTCAATTATCGCTATCATTATATCTCTCACTTTGATATAATTAAAACGATAAATCCATATCATCAAAACCCTGCTCCGCGCCGCTAAGCACTTGGCGTAAAAGCAAATCGACAGGAGGAGATTGTTTGGCAAAGGAATTCTCCGTAAACTCACCGTTTCTGTTCGCCGTTGTTGCCGTAATACTTCTGCTTGTTCTCACGCAGTCGATAGTATTCGGCAGAAGGGCTTGGAAGCGCGCGCTTTCGCTCGGAATGGAGCGGAAAACGCTTTTGAAGGTTATAAAAACCAGCGCTCTTTTCACGATTGTTCCCGCAATTTCAATACTCGTCGGGGTTGTCGCGCTCTCGAAAAAGCTCGGTCTGCCCCTTCCGTGGCTCCGCCTTTCCGTAATAGGCGCTATAACCTATGAAACGCCCGCTGCGGAGGCGGCGGCAAGAGCCGTCGGCGCAAGCCTGAGCGACGTTTCCGTTGCGCTCACCGCCTCGCAGTATTCTGCGATAGCTTGGGTTATGACCCTTGGAATCCTCGCGGGCGTCGTGCTTACGCCAATCCTGTGCAAAAAGCTCTTAGGCGGCGTTGACAAAATTGAAAGGCGCGATAAGAAATGGAGCGAAATCTTCATGTCCGCGCTGTTCATGGGCATGATTTCCGCCTTCCTCGGAATGATTTTCGGCCATGTTACCGAGGGCTTGAAGGGCTGGATTCCCGTATTCGTAATGCTCACCTCCGCCCTCATAATGGGGCTTCTCGGCATAGGAATAAAGGTTCTCAAGTGGAAATGGCTGGAGGACTACGCGCTGCCTGTTTCGATGATTGGCGCTATGGCGATGGCTATTCCAATTACTAACTGGGTTTCGGGGGTGATTTGATGAATAATTATGATGAAAGAACCCATTATTTAGGCAAGATATGGACTTGGGGAATGGGGCTTGTGCTTATTATGTTCCCGCTCGCCGTCTGCCTTTACTATAACGCTTGGCCCGACGGAGCGGGGCTGCTCAAGGGCTTGCTCTCAATAGCGCCGATGTACTGGGCTGTCGGGACGATAGAGGTGCTGACCTATGTGCCTATGCTCGGCGCGGGCGGAAGCTATTTGGGCTTCGTTACCGGAAGCCTAACAATGCTCAAGGTTCCCTGCACGCTTACCGCGCTTGACAAGGCTAAGGTAAAATCGGGTACTCCGGAGGGCGAGGCGGTCGCGACGATAGCGATAGCCGTTTCGAGCATAACAACGCTCGTAATTATCTTTATCGGCGTTTTGCTCATCGTTCCGCTCACTCCCGTGCTTGACAGCCCGACCCTAGCGCCCGCGTTTGAGCAGATTCTGCCCGCGCTCTTCGGCGGGCTTGGCGTTGCGCTTGTGAGCAAAAATCTCAAGGTTGCAATCGCGCCTATTGTCGCTATGGTTGCGCTTTTCGTATGCGTTCCCTCGCTTGCCGCAAGCGGAGCTATATTCGTGCCGGTTGCCGCGCTTATCGCCATCGCCGCCGCCAGAATTATGTATAAGAAGGGGTGGCTGTGATGATAGGCTGGATAATCCTTGCCCTGCTGCTTGCGCTTATCGCCGTTATAGCGTATCGCACATTGCGCTTCACCCCGAAAGCCGAAAACAAGCCCGCGCCGGTAAACGAGAGCGCGGACGCGGATAGAGTCGGCGCAAGCCTTGCGGAAATTGTCCGCTTCAAAACCGTTTCGCATCCGGACGCCTCGCTTGACGATGAGGCGGAGTTTTTGAAGCTTGAAAAGCGTCTTCGGGAGCTGTACCCGAAAACCACGGAAAAATGCGGCTGCGAGAAGATTGGCGCGCGCGGCTTGCTCTTCCGATGGGAGGGCAAAAACGACGGAAGCCCGCTGATATTGACCGCGCATTATGACGTTGTTCCCGCCGAGGGCTCCGAGTGGAGCAAGGATCCGTTTTCGGGCGAAATCACCGACGGCGCGGTATGGGGCAGAGGAACGCTCGACACGAAATGCACGCTTATATCCGCAATCGAAGCCGTTGAGGAGCTTATCTCGGAGGGCTATACCCCGGAAAGAACCGTCTACCTCTGCTTTGCGGGCGATGAGGAGGTTATGGGCGGCGGCGCTGAGGCGATTGTTACAGAGCTTGAAAAGCGCGGAGTTAAGCCGTACATGGTGCTTGACGAGGGCGGCGCGATAGTTGAAAACGTGTTCCCGGGCGTAAAAATGCCCTGCGCACTCATCGGAGTTGCGGAAAAGGGCAGCGCGAATTACAGGATAACAGCGCGCGGAACGGGCGGACATGCCTCCGCTCCGCTTAGGGTAACGCCGGTTGACAGGGTGGCTTGCGCGGTTGCGCGCATTCATTCAAAGCCCTTCGGCTTCCGCGTTTCAAAGCCCGCCGCAATGCTCTTTGACAGCCTTGCGCGGCACTCAACGCTGCTTTACCGAATAATCTTTGCAAACCTCTGGCTTTTCCTGCCCGTTCTGAAGCTCGTATGCCGAAACGGGGGCGAAATGAACGCGCTTATGCGCACAACCCTCGCCTTTACCGAAATGCAGGGCAGCGAGGCGGCGAACGTGCTTCCGCAGACGGCGAGCGTTACCGTAAACGCGCGGATTCTGCCCGGCGACACGAGAAAAAGCGTGTTTGAAAAAATGAAGCGCAGCGCCCGCGATGAAAAGATAGAAATCTCGCTGCTTGGCGGCTCAGACCCCTCCGGCTGCTCGCCCGCCGACGCGGACACCTTTGGGGCTGTCCGCCGCGCGATAGGCGAGGTTTACCCGAGCGTGCTGGTTTCGCCGTACCTGATGATTGCGTGCAGCGACGCGCGGCATTATGAGAGCGTTTGCCCCTCCGTATTCCGCTTTTCGGGTATGCCGCTTTCCTCCGCCGAGCGCAGGATGATTCACGGTGTGGACGAGCATATCTCTGTTAAGACCCTCGCGGATACCGTTCGCTTCTACAAGCGGCTTATCAAGGATGCTTAAAGCGCTCGGAGCAAGTGCGCTTGGGCTTGCTTGCTCCGGTTTGCATCATTTCCTTGTTCGGCTTTCAGCCTCACGGCCTTGCAATGATATAGGAAGCGGCATTCCAGCCGCTCCTCGGGGGCGGCAGAGCTGCCCAAAGCGGATTTCAAATGAAGGGGCCAGCCCCTACATTGCATCCCCAAAGCAACAATTGGATTTTAGGCAGATAATAATTCAAAGGGAGGCATTTCTATGAAAAAGACGTTTCTTGTTACCCTCTGCCTTTTGCTTGCGCTTGTTTTCTCCGCTTCTGCGGCGCAGGCGCAAAGCTATACGGCAGGCGATGCCCTCGAGGGCTTCGAGGTGGTTTCCGTCGAGAACATCGACAATCTGGGGGCTGAGGCTGTACGCTTCAGGCACATTAAGTCCGGCGCGCAGGTATTGTTCCTGCTCAATGACGACCCGAACCGCGGCTTTGCCATAGGCTTTCACACAGAGCCGACCAATGACGCGGGTATGCTGCACATTCTTGAGCACGCCTCCTGCGCCGCGAGCGAAAAGTATCCCGGGCGCGACGTGTTCTTTGATATGTCCTCACAGGCGTATATAACCGATATAAACGCGTGGACCTCGCTTTCCTCAACCGTTTATTACGTTACCAGCCTGAGCCAGACGCAGCTTGAGGCGGCGGCGGACTTCTATCTGGACTGCGCCTTTAACAGCGCGCTCCTCACAGAGCCGAACTACTTCGCGCGCGAGGGCTGGCACTATGAGATGGCGAGCGAGGAAGACCCGCTTACAATAAACGGCATTGTATACAACGAGATGCAGGGCGCGTTCAGCAGCATTTACAGAGCCGCGCGCTATAATCTCAGGACAATGCTGTTTCCCGACACCTATCAGAAGCGCGATTCCGGCGGCTTGCCCTCCGAGATTCCGAGCCTTGGCTATGACGAGCTGATAGCGTTCTACAAGGAGTGCTACCGTCCCGCAAACTCCATAACCGTGTTCTACGGCGATGTGGATGTACAGCCGCTTCTTAAGCTGATGAACGACGGCTATTTCGCGGACGCCGAGGTTTCCGAGCCGGCTGCGATAAGCGCGGGTCAGACTGCGCTTGCAGAGCCGGTTTCCGCAACCTTTGCCTTCCCCGCAGCCGCAGGCAGCGAGCAGACAGGCTCGTTCATATACCTTGGCTTTGTGCTGCCCGAGGAAGAACTTTCATCCTACCGCGACACAGCCGTATGGGATGTAATGACAAGCTATTTTTCCGACGACTCCGAGCCGCTGATGCAGGCGCTGTATGAGTCCGGCATCGGCTCGGGCTACGGCTCATACTATAGCCGCATAGGCACTCAGCTTGAAATTCTTTTTTACGCGGATGACGCAGACCCTGCCCGCGCGGACGAGTTCAAGCAGATTGTGCTTGAGCAGCTTGGCGTTATGGCGGACAGCGGAACGGACACCGAGCTTATCAGCTCCATCTTCAAGGACAGCGAGCTTTCCGCAAAGCTTATCCGCAACAGCAGCAACGTGAGCGTCAACCTCTTTGATAACCTCACCTACTGCCTTGAAACGAACGACTGGAGCTGCTTTGACACCGCGAGAGCATACAGCGAGGCGCAGGAGCTTGTTACCGCGGATTATGCAGTAAAGCTGATTCGCGAGCAGCTCATTAACAACAGCAGCTGCGCGCTTGCCGTAACAACGCCCGTTTCCGGTCTGATGGAGGAAAATGAGACGGCGCTTGCGCAGACGCTTGCCGAGAAAAAAGCGGCAATGTCCGAGGATGAGATTGCGGCAATCGTTGCGGATAACGCCGCCTACGCTGACTGGACTAACCTCAACACTCCGCAGGAAACGCTGGATAAGGTGCTTGTTGTTGACCCGCAGACCGTGGAAGCCGACTGGAAGGCGCGCGCGGAGCGCGTTTACGAGGAGGACGGCTTCACCTTTATGGTTTCCGACGACAGCTCCGACGTCGTTGCGGCTGAGCTTCTCCTTGATATCAGCGGCTTAAGCTTTGATGATCAGCACCGCCTGAGAATGCTGCTCACCCTGTGCGGCTGCTCCACCGCGCAGCACAGCGAGGCGGAAATAAGCATTATGACGAACGCTCTTGTCAGCGGCACATCCTATTGGATTACAAATATTGAGAACGCCGACGGCACTTATTCTCCCCGCCTTGGAATCTACTTTATATCTGAGCGGGAAACCTTCCGTCAGGCGGCGGAGCTTGTTATAGAAATGCTGACGGAAACGCAGATTCCCGAAAACGCGGACCGCCTTATTCAGAACATCGCTGCAAGTATGCCGGGCTACAGCAGTGTGGAAAGCGTGTACGACAGCTTCCTTGTCGATACGGCGCTTGCCTCCGTTGCTCCCGTCTACTCCGCAAGCCTTAATAAGAACGGAATGGAATACTATAATGCGCTGAATGCCGCGCTTGCGGAATATGAAGCGGATGCGGATGCGTTCCTCAAGTCCGTTGCGGACGTGCGCAGCCTTGCGCTTAACCGCACCGAAGCGCTGGTTGTGCTTTCGGGAGATGAGGACGGCGTATGCGCAAAGACCATTAAGGAGGTTGTCGAGGCGCATATTCCCGCCTTGGAGAGCGCAGGGCAGCCTGCCGCGGAATTAAGCAAAGCGCACAGCACCGCCTACACCGGCAACGCCAGCAGCGACTATTTGGCTATCTCAACCAATCTGAGCGCAATTGGCGAGGAGCTTGACGGCGCAAAGCTCGTGCTTTGCCGGCTGATGAACGGCGAATACCTTCTGCCTGAGCTTCGCCTCAAGCAGGGCGCATACAGTATGTACTTTATGGTAAGCACAAGGGGCTATATAACATTCCGCCTTTACCGCGCGCCCGATTTCCGCACCGCGCTTGACACCATTGAGGGTATGCCCGATTTCCTTGAGAATATGGAGCTGACGCAGGAGCTTGTTGACAGCTATAAGCTTTCGCTTATCTCCTCCCTCACCGTATCCTCGGGCGAGCTGAATGATGCTGTGTCGAATTTGCTGAACGGCAGGAACGGCTTTACCCGTGAGCAGCGCCTTGCCCTGATTGAGCAGATTCGCGGAGTAAGCGTTCAGGATATTGAGGCGCTCGTTCCCCTCCTGCGCCGTTTTGTAGAGGAAGCGCCTCTTGCGGTAATCACCACCGCGGATAAGGCTGCCGCCTACGAAAAGGGCTTTGATGAGATAATTCAGCTGCCCTAATTGAGATAATTCAGCTGCCGTAATTTTGTTAATTCAGTTACCGTAAAGGCAGCGAAAATCAAGAACTTAACTTGAGCAAAAACAGGGCTGTGCGGAGGATAAGCTTCCGCACAGCCCTGCTGCTATTCTGCCCATAGATGGTCGACATATAGAGTATACACGGGTGTTTGTTGAAGGTACGCGGTTTGCTGCTTTTCTGACAGCGAATAATACCGAGCGCCAATGTAGGGGCAGATTCCATATCTGCCCGCCTGTTTGCCGAACCAATAA
>CAZUTB010000101.1:0-6479 GCA_964622905.1 uncultured Oscillospiraceae bacterium
GAGCTGCTGTTACGCGGCTGCGCTGTTTTGCAGCTGAGCCTCTTGAAGCTTTTTCAGGTACGCAACATATTCCTCAAGGCACCAGCCGGTTGCCTGCATTATCTTCGCGTGCTTGACCCCTACATAGCGGTAATGCCAAGCCTCGGCAGATATCTTGGTATAGGTCTTTTTGACCGCCTGAAAGCGGAGAATGAAGCCGTAATCCCAGCAGTTCACCTTGAGCCATTTGAAATGCTCGGTGTTGCCGAAGGTCTGGTCGATTACGTTCAGGTCAAAGGCAAGTCCGGTGTGATGCTCGCTCGTCCCCGGGTCTGCAACGGTGTTCCTTGTATGCGCAATCGCCTCAGAGCGGGTATCGCCGTTCTTGATGTATTTATTTACATAGCGGTCGAAAAGCTTCTTCTGATAATCGTAGGTGCGGTACGCCGCGCCTATCTTCCAGTCGTCATAGCCCGCCGCCTTTGCATCGGTAAGCATGGTTTTCAGAGCCTCCGTCGCTTCCCTGTTCGCCTCGGTAGCGCTGCTGTCCAGCGCGGTCAAAGAGGAAGGAAGGAAATCCTTCAGCTCAATAATATCATAGGGCGAATAGCTTTCATCAATCGGATATTCATCGTTTACAAGCAGCGGAATTTCGGAAAGGTCAATGCTCGCAAGCGCCTCGATGCCCTTCTTTAGCGCCGCTACAGTTCCGCTGCCGACAATTCCGTCGCCCTCAAGCAGCACGGATTTTTGGAAGTTTGTTACAGCTTTGACCGTTCCCGCGCCGAAGGAGCCGTCGATTGCTCCGCTGTAATACCCAAGCGCGGTGAGCGCCGTCTGGAGCTGAATAACCGCCTCGGTGTTCTTAGAATTTTTTTTGAGAAGCCCGTCGGGGAAGGCGCTCCAGTTGATATTAACGATAACTCCCGAGAAGCTGCCATCGGAGATATTCGTCTGAATTACGTTTTGATTTTCGTTTGGCGCCTGCGTTCCCGCGTTTGCCTTGGCGATAGCGGCGGCAATTTCCTGCCCCGTAAGCCCCGAATCATCGCCGGAGGACAAAGAAAGCACAGTGGGCTTCGGAGTGGGAGTCGGCGACGCGGTGGGCTTCGGCGTAGCGGTAGCCGGTACGCGCGTAGGTTCCTTTGTGGGCGGGAGCGTGTTTTCAATAATAACTATTGTGGGCGCTTTCATAGGCGCGTTGGTGGGCGAGGGCGTATCCGTCGGCGCAGGGGTGTCAGTCGGCGCGGGAGTGTCGGTAGGGACGGGCGAGGGTGTGGGGATATAGCTCTCTGCAAGGTCGCTTTCAAGCACGCGCCTGCTTCTCAGCCCGTATATTCCGTCCGCTTCAAGCCCGTGCTGAGCCTGAAACAGCCTTACCGCATTCTCGGTTCCTCCGCCGAAATCGCCGTCAATCGCGCCCTCATAATAGCCCAAATCGGCAAGAAGGGTTTGAAGCTTTTTAACCTCCTCGGTTTCCGAGGAGCCATTGCGTAAAACCGGCGGCGCGGCGGTAGGCTCGGGCGTTGGCGCGCTTGGGTCGCCCGTTACAAGGGTAAGCCCATAGCTGGGCGAGGGCGTAGGCGAGGCGGACAGCTCGGTCATAGCATCGCTGTAAGCGCCGGCAGCCTTTACCGCAAAGAAAATAACCAGCACGGCAAGCAGGGCGATTACCGCGAAAAACGCGGTGCGTATTGTTTTGTCCGAACCATTGCTTCTGTTCATTTACCCTCCAAGGCGGCAGAATTTATATAACCGACATATAACGCGCGTATAGCAAATTTTCTTCCTTAATCAGCGCAGCTCAAGCATTACGGGGCAATGATCGCTGCCCATAACGCTGTCCAGAATATCCGCCTTTTCGACCCTTTGCGCAATGCGGTCAGAAACGAGGAAATAATCAATGCGCCAGCCCGAATTATGCTCGCGCGCCTTGAACATATAGCTCCACCAAGAGTAGCGGTCCTTCTCATCGGGATGAAGAAGGCGGAAGGTGTCGGTAAAACCGGAAGCCAGCAGGGTTGTCAGCTTCCCGCGCTCCTCGTCCGTAAAGCCCGCGTTCCCTCTGTTTGACTTGGCGTTCTTTATGTCAATTTCCTCATGCGCAACATTCATATCGCCGCAGACGACAACGGGCTTTTTCGCGTCAAGCGAAAGGAGATAGGCGCGGAAATCGTCCTCCCACTCCATTCGGTATGAAAGGCGCGTAAGCTCGCGCTGAGCGTTTGGAGTGTAGACGTTTACGAGGTAGAAATCCTCATACTCGGCGGTTATAACGCGCCCCTCGGTATCATGCCTTTGGACGCCAATTCCATAGGTGACGGTTATGGGCCTCGGCTTGGTGATAACAGCCGTTCCCGAATACCCCTTCTTTTCGGCATAGCAGTAATACTGCTCAGCATCGGGCGTATTGATTTCCGCCTGTCCCTCCTGCATTTTCGTTTCCTGAAGGCAGAGTATATCGGGGCTTTCGGTATTGTAGAACGACATGAAATCCTTTTTAAGGCAGGCGCGCAAGCCGTTCACGTTCCACGAAATAAGCTTCATAGGCATATCCTCTCAAATGCAAATACAGCAAAGCGGGGACGGCAGAAGCCGACCCCTGATATAAGTCCGTTTTTCAAGGCTCAGTGAGCCGCCGGATAGATAAGCAGCATTACAATCGTAAGCACGATGAAAGCCACAGCGCTTATCTTGGTAGCCAGCTCAAGCTTGCCCTCTACCGACTTAGCCTTGTTCTTTCCGAAGAAGGTTTCCGCGCCGCCCGCGATAGCGCCAAGGCCCTGCGTATTGCCCGCCTGGAGCAGAACGGTGGCAACGACAACGAGAGCGGAAATAACCACGAGGATATTGCAGATTATGTACAAAACGTTCATGAAAACAGCCTCCCTTAAAGTGACTTACGCATTATAGCATACAGATTCGCGCTTGGCAAGCGTTTTGCCCTCGCGCGCAGGAGAATTAACGCATTTCGGCGTTTACTGCTGCTTTTGGGTTTCCTCAAGGAATTTTTCGAGCTTGCGCTTAACCCTTTGCAGCGCGTTGTCAATGGATTTTGCGTGCCGCCCCAGCGTTTCGGCTATCTCCTGATAGCTTTTTCCGTCAAGATAGGCGTTAAGCACCTCCATCTCAAGCCCCGAAAGCATTTCGCCAAGCTTGCCCTCTATGTGCGAAAGGTCCTCCTGCCCGATGATTACCTCCTCGGGGTTCGTAACCTTGCCCTCAACGATAACGTCAAGCAGCGTCCTGTCGCTTTCCTCGTCATAGAGCGGCTTGTTGAGCGAAACATAGGAGTTGAGCGGTATATGCTTCTGCCGTGTGGCGGTCTTTATAGCGGTGATAATCTGCCTTGTTACGCAAAGCTCGGCAAAGGCGCGGAAGGACGAAAGCTTCTCGGGGCGATAATCGCGTATCGCCTTGTAAAGCCCTATCATTCCCTCCTGAACTATATCCTCATGGTCAGCGCCGATAAGGAAATAGGAGCGCGCCTTTGAGCGCACGAAGTTCTTGTATTTATTGAGCAGATATTCCATCGCCTCGCCGTCGTTCGTTTCCTGAAGCAGGCGAACGACCTCCTCATCGGACATTTCGCGAAGCTCTCTTCTTCCCTCCACTTGGCAGCTCCTTCCGGAAGGCGCGCCGCCGCCCTTCGCCGGTAATTATTTTCAGCCCCTGCGCGAGCGCATGATTTCGTACATCATAACGCCGGCGGCTACGGAAGCGTTAAGCGAGCCAATCTCGCCCTTCATCGGAAGCGAAACGCGCTTATCGCACTTATCAAGCACAAGGCGGCTTACGCCCTCGCCCTCAGCGCCGATAACCAGAGCAACTCCGCCCGTGTAATCAACGGAGGTGTAATCCTCGCCCTCCATATCGGCGGCATAAGACCAGATTCCCTTTTCCTTCAGCTCGTCAATGGTAGCGCCAAGGTTGGTTACGCGCGCAACCTTGATATGCTCGACAGCGCCCGCGCTCGCCTTGACCGCCGCAGGGGTAAGCCCGACGGAGCGGCGCTGGGGAACGATAACTCCGTGTGCGCCGACGCACTCGGCGGTGCGGATGATAGCGCCGAGGTTATGCGGGTCGGTTATTCCGTCAAGCAGAATAAGGAAGGGCTTTTCGTTCTGCGCCTTGGCAAGCTCGAGCATTTCGTCAATCTGCGAATACTGGTAGGCGGACGCAAAGGCAATCATTCCCTGATGGTTGCGCGTAATATCGTCAAGCCTCTGCTTGTCCACTTCCTGAACGATAACATGGTTCTCTTTTGCGAGCATTATTATCTCGCGGGCAGAGCCGGAAAGCTCGCCGCGCATAACAAGCAGCTTCTCGATATCGTGTCCCGCCTTGAGCGCCTCGCGGATGGGATTCCTTCCGCAGAGCAGGTTTTCCGGCGGAAGCTCCGGCTCTACAGGAACAGCATAGCGCGGAGCGGCAGGCGCTACGGGCGCTGCGGGAACGGGCTTTACCGGCGCTACATACTCAAGCTTTTCATACTCGGGACGGCGCGGCGCGCGCTCACCATAGGGCTTCGGCGCTCTTGAGAAGGACGGCTTCGCTCCCCTGTCGAACGCGGGCTTTCCGTATCTTCCCTCGGAGGACGCGGGTCTTGCTCCGCGGTCAAACGCGGGCTTTCCGTATCTTCCCTCAGATGAAGCGGGTCTTGCTCCGCGGTCGTATGCGGGCTTCCCGTATCTTCCCTCGGAGGACGCGGGTCTTGCCCCACGGTCAAACGCAGGCTTCCCGTATCTTCCCTCAGATGAAGCGGGTCTTGCTCCGCGGTCGTATGCGGGCTTTCCGTATCTTCCCTCGGTGGGAGTGGAGCCTTCGCTTCTGCCAAATGCAGGCTTTGCGCCGCGCGAATTAAAGGAGCCGTAGGAGCTTACCTCGCTCCTTGCTCCGCGCCCGTAGGAGGGCTTGCCCGCCGAACTTCCCGCCCTATCGGGCTTTGAGCGCGACACATACTGGTCGCCGTAAGGGCGCTTGCCCTTTCTCTCGGTATAATGCGTTCCCTCGTCATCCCAGCTTCCGGACTGGCCGCGGTTCTTGTTTCCGCCCTTGCTCTTATTCATATCATCATAAAACGGCATATGGTATCCCTTTCTAAACAGACTCAGTCTGTTTCACCCGACTTGAGCGCGGCAATTTCCGCGCGCGTTTCCTCCGGCCTTCCGCAGGACTTAGCGCCCTCGGAGCATCTGCCCCTTACGCACTCCGGACCCGCGTTTTCAAAAAGCGCGGGGCACACACGGAAGCACTCGGCGAGCATTTTCCTCGCCAAAGCCCTTATTTCCCACTGAGCGCGGGAGCAGCAGCGAAGCGAAAAGAAATGCAGCAGCTCCCTTACGTTCATTGTAACCATAAGCCGAGTGGAGCAGGCGTTCGGAAGCACGAACCTCGCGTCCTCATTGGCTTTCTCGCTTTTTCCTCCGAGCTTTTCCTGCCAGCTCTGATACCAAGACTGCATCTCAGCCATTTCGCACTCGTATTCCCTTACATCGTCCTCGCCAAGCGCTTCTATCGCGGGAGGAATAATGTAGGAAAAGCCCTTATCATAGGATACATAGCGCTGGCTCTGGACGGAAAAGCTCGCAATCCTGTGCCGCGTCAGCTGAGCGAGAAGGCTTCTTGAAACGCCCTCTATCAGGAAGGTGAAGCTTGCGTGCTCAAGCACGGACATATGCCCCATTTCCGTCAGCTGCCGGATGAACTTTTCCTGATCCTTCTTCTCAATCTTTTCCCTGAGCGAGTCAAGGTCGCCGCCCGCGTAGCAAAGCTTTGCGGCAAGCGCAATAACCAGCTCCGCCTCAAGGGTGCTGCGGAGAATCTCCACCCGAAGTTCAGCTCTCGGCATTTTCATCCTCCTTAGACGCCAATAGGCGCGGCGCAAGCTCTCGTATCCTCTCGCTCTGACCCGTAAGAAAAAGATACCCCAAAAGCGCCTCAACACCCGTCGCTCTTGCGTAATCCGACGGGCTTTGGTTCTTCGGCGCGCGATGCGTAGGGGTGTTCCTCCCTCGCTTCATAACCCGCATTTCGCTTTCCGTCAAAAGCGCCTCCAGCCGCGAATATGCGGCGGACTGGGCGCGCGCGTTAACGAGCGAAACCGCGCTTTTATGGGCATGGAGCGTGTTCAGGCGCTTTCCCACAAAGTGAGTTCGCGCAAGAAGGTCATACACGCTGTCGCCGATTAGCGCAAGCTGAAGCGGGGAAAGCAGCTCCGCTTCCCTCTGGGACATAGGCGGGAACGCGGAAAGACTTACGGACAAATCCTCTGCCATGCAATACTCCCCCAGTATCAACAGTCATTATAAAGCAAAAACAACAATATAGCAAGAAATTAAGCAAATATAGAATGTGCCGATTCACATACGGCACAGTCGCTTTGCTTGCCAAACCTAGAGGCGTGCACTGGGGATGCAATGAAGGAGTATTCCCCTTCATTTGCAATCCGCTTTGGGTGGCTTTGCCGCCCCGAGGAGCGGCTGTAATGCCGCTTCCTA
>CAZUTB010000102.1:0-342 GCA_964622905.1 uncultured Oscillospiraceae bacterium
AGCCCCGTTATGCTGTCCCCGTCGCTTGTTACCGTTATCAGCCCAAGCGGTGAATCTACTTTCGTTAAATAATTCATAAAACCTCACAGCGCCGCAAAGCAACATTACATCTTGCTCTGCGGCGCTTATAATCTGATTTTGACGGCTTTTAGTCGTCCTCTTCCTCGTCCTCGGGAAGATTGGCGTTATGGAAGGCGTTCTGAACATCGTCGTTATCGCCGAACATCTCCAGCATCTTCTGAATCTTCTCGACGTTCTCCTCGGATACCTCGACAAGGTTCTGCGGGAGATAGGCAACCTCGGCGGAAAGAATCGTCATTCCGTTCTTTTCAAAAGCCTGAC
>CAZUTB010000102.1:352-6471 GCA_964622905.1 uncultured Oscillospiraceae bacterium
AATCGTTGGGCTTCGTGTAAACCTCGAAAACCTCCTCATCGTCCGTGTTTACGTCCTCAGCGCCAAGGTCAAGGGCGGTCATCATGAACTCGTCCTCGTCCGTGCCCGGCTCGCGCTCGATGTCGATAACTCCGCGATGGTCGAACATATAGCCGACGCTTCCGGTAGTGCCCATAGAGCCGCCGTTTTTGTCAAACGCGTGGCGAATCTCGGAGGCGGTACGGTTGCGGTTGTCGGTTACGACCTCCACAAGCACCGCGACTCCGCCGGGAGCGTAGCCCTCATAAATAATCTCTTCATAATTGACGGTATTGCCCTCGCCCGCCGCCTTTTTGATGGAGCGGCTGATATTATCATTGGGCATATTGCTCGCCTTAGCCTTGGCGATAACGTCGCGCAGCTTGCCGTTCACGTCGGGGTCGGCTCCGCCTTCTCTGACCGCGATTGCAATTTCGCGCCCGATTTTGGTGAAAATCTTACCGCGCTCAGCGTCCGCCTTGCCCTTTTTATGCTTGATATTGGCCCACTTAGAATGTCCCGACATGGACGATGCCTCCCAGCTTGCTTAAAGTAGAATAAAGCCTCTGTTACCGAGTAGCTATTATATCAAATTTGCGCCTTACCGTCAATAAATGAGCTTGTCAAAAATGTATTTTTGACAAGCTCTCGGAGCAAGTGCGCTTCGCTTGCTTGCTCCGGTTTGCATCATTTCCTTGTTCAGCCAACGGCTTCACGGTCAGGAAATGATGTAAGGAAGCGTCTTTCAGACGCTCCTCGGTGCGGCAAAGCCACACCTGCGGATTACAAATGAAGGAGCTAGCCCCTTCATTGCTTCCCTAAAGCAGCAATCAGGTTTTTTGACAGACTGAATAAATACCGCAAATACGGGATTTTCTGCCGCAGGCGCTTATATTTTCGTGCTTTTTACTGCGTTTCCTCATTTGTAATACGCCTTTTGATGTGATAAACTGTTTCCTGCGGCGCTTGCCTTTTTCCGCTTGGGCGTTTACAGGCGCAAAGCCGCGATAATATGCGCTTTCGCGCTTTCCGAGGGTGTTGCAATGAAGAGCCTGCTTCCTTTTCTGAAGCCCTACCGCAGGGAGCTGTTTATCGGTCCGCTTTTCAAATGGGTCGAGGCGTTTTTCGAGCTGCTTGTTCCGCTTGTCGTTGCGCGGCTTATCGACGTCGGAGTAAAGAACGGCGACGCCGCCTATGTATGGAGTCAGGGCGGAATTATGATTCTCTTGGGGCTTGTTGGGCTTGCCTCGTCGCTCTGCTGCCAGTATATGGCGTCAAAGGCTTCGCAGGGCTTCGGAACGGATTTGCGCGGCGCTGTATTTGCAAAGGTTATGAGCTTTTCCGGCGCGGAGCTTGACCGCTTCACCGCGCCCTCTTTAGTAACGCGCCTTACGGGTGATACCTATCAGGTGCAGCAGGGAGTTGCGATGCTGATAAGGCTTGCCGTGCGCGCGCCCTTCCTCGTGGTAGGCGCTATCGTGATGGCGATGACCATTGATATGCAGCTTTCGCTCGTCTTCCTCTGCGTTACGCCCGTGCTTGCCTTCATAATATGGTATGTGCTTTTCAAGAACGTTCCGCGCTACCGCGAGGTCAACAAAAAGCTCGACAAGGTATCGACGATAACCCGCGAAAACCTTATCGGCGCGCGCGTCGTTCGCGCCTTCTCCAAGGAGGACGAGCAGGCGGAGAAGCTTGAATATGCGGCGGCGGAGCATGAGCGCCTTTCCGTCGGAATAGGGCGGCTTAACGCGCTCTTAGGCCCTATGACAAGCGTTGTTATGAACCTCGGAATCGTCGCCATAATATGGTTCGGCGCAAAAAATGTCGATACGGGAACGCTTACGCAGGGTCAGCTGATTGCGTTTGTTAACTACATGGGGCAGATTCTGCTTGCGCTTTTTGCGCTTGTGAACCTTGTGCTTATCTTCACTAAGGCGGCGGCGAGCGCGCGGCGCGTATGCGAGGTGCTTGACACCGTTCCCGAGATTGACGAGGGAATGGGCGAAACCGCAGAGCCTGCGGCAAATACGCCCGCTATAGAGCTGAGGGACGTTTCTATGCGCTACGGAAAGAGCGGCGAGAACGCGCTTTCCGGAATTAACTTTTCCGTTATGCGCGGCGAAACCCTTGGCGTTATCGGCGGAACGGGCAGCGGCAAGTCTACGCTGGCAAGCCTTATTCCGAGAATGTACGATGTAAGCGGCGGCGAAACGCTTGTCAACGGGCTTGACGTTCGCAGATGGGACGCGAAGAAGCTGCGGGCGAGGATAGGGCTTGTAATGCAAAGCCCGACAATCCTGAGCGGAACGATAAGGAGCAATGTAACGCTCAAAAATCCCTCCGCGGACGAGGAAACCATTAAGAATGCCCTTGAGATTTCACAGAGCGCCGAGTTTGTTTACTCGGGCGAGAAGGGCTTGGAGCGCGAAACGAGCGCGGGCGGAAGGAATCTTTCGGGCGGTCAGCGGCAGCGGCTCACCATCGCAAGAGCGCTTGTCGCAAAGCCCGAAATACTCATTCTGGATGACAGCGCGAGCGCGCTTGACATGAGGACGGACAGGGCGCTCAGAACCGCGATAAAGGAAAAGACGAAGGGAATGACCGTAGTTATCATTTCTCAGCGCGTAAGCGCTGTTGAGGGCGCGGATAAGATTCTCGTGCTTTCGGGCGGGCGCTCGGTTGGGCTTGGAACTCATAAGCAGCTGCTGCAAAGCTGCGCGGAGTACCGCGAAATCTGCGTAAGCCAGGGGGCGAAAGAGCAATGAAGAAGAACGGAACGATAAAGCGTCTGCTTCTCATGATAAAGCCGCAGCTTCCCAAGATGTTCTTCGCCTTTATCTGCGCGGTGATGAGCGTCGGGGCTACGCTTTACTGCCCCGTGCTTACGGGAAGGGCGATTGACGCCATAATTTCGCCGGGCAACGTCGGCTTTTCCGATGTCAAAGCCGCTCTGATAACGCTTATTCCCGTTATCGCCGCGCTGTTTGTATTCGGAATCCTGATGTCGCTTATTACCAATAAGGTCTGCTACCGCGCGGTAAAGGAAATGCGCGTAGCGCTGTTTAGCAAGATATGCGGAGTGCCGATAAAGACCATTGACGACATACCCGCGGGTGAGTGGATGAGCCGAATGGTAACGGACGTTGACCAGGTTGCGGACGGGCTTTTGCAGGGCGCGACGCAGCTCTTTTCGGGAATCGTCACGATACTGATGACGCTTGCGTTCATGCTCTCCATCAACTGGGTTATAGCGCTCGTTGTGGTTGCCCTAACTCCGCTCTCGCTGGTGCTTGCCGCCGTTATTGCCAAGGGCAGCCAGAAAATGTTCTCCAAGCAGAGCGTTTTGCAGGGGAACCTCGGCGGAATGGCGGAGGAAATGTTCGGAGCGCAGCGCGTTCTGACCTCCTGCGGCGCTACGGAAATGGCACAGGAGGGAATGGATAAGATTAACGCGGATTTGAAGCATTGGGGCTTCCGAGCGCAGATTTACGCCTCCTTTACCAACCCAAGCACGCGCTTTGTGAACGGGCTTGTTTACGCCGCTGTCGCTTTGGCGGGCGGGCTGAGCGCCGTTTCGGGCGGAATGACGATAGGCGCGGTTTCCTGCTTCCTCTCCTATGCAAACCAGTATACCAAGCCGTTCAACGAGGTTACGGGAATTATGGCGCAGCTGCAGACCGCAATGATGAGCGCCGAAAGAATCTTCGCGCTTATGGATATGCAGGACGAAACGCCGGACAGCGCTCTGCCCGCTCCCGAAAGGAAGGACGGAGAGGTTGAGTTCAGGCACGTTTCGTTCAGGTATGTTCCCGAGCGCCCGATGATTGAGGATTTTTCGCTAAAGGTCAAGTCCGGAATGCGCGTTGCAATAGTCGGACCTACCGGCTGCGGAAAAACAACGCTGATTAACCTGCTGATGCGCTTTTACGATGTGCAGTCGGGCGCTATACTCGTTGACGGAGTTGACATAAGGGATATGAAGCGCGAGGAGCTGCGCTCGTGCTTCGGAATGGTTTTGCAGGAAACCTTCCTTACAACGGGGACGGTTGCGGAAAACATTGCCTTCGGGCGTGAAAGCGCCTCGCGCGAGGAGGTTATAGCGGCGGCAAAGGCGGTTCATGCCGACGGCTTTATTCGCCAGATGGACGACGGCTATGACACCGTGCTTTCCAATAACGGCGAGGGGCTTTCGCAGGGACAGAAGCAGCTGATATGCATAGCGCGCGTAATGCTCCTTCAGCCGCCGATGCTCATCCTTGACGAGGCTACATCGTCTATTGATACCCTGACCGAGCAGAGGGTTCAGCGCGCGTTTGAAAAGCTGATGAAGGGGCGCACCGCGTTCGTTGTCGCCCACAGGCTGTCAACCATTCAAAGCTCCGACCTGATACTGGTTATGCGGCAGGGCAAGATTGTGGAAAGCGGAACGCATGACGAGCTGCTGAGGGCGGGCGGCTTCTATAAGCAGCTATACGAAAGCCAGTTTGACTGAGAATGGAAAGGATAATTATGACATCATTATGGATTCGGCTTATTCACAGGCACAGGATTGAAAGGCAGACAACCGTTCCCTGCGCTCACTCGGAGGTTCTTGACGCGCTTACGGACGCCTGCCGCGCCCTTGATGTTCCGCGACCCTTCTTCCTCCCGAAGAACGACCGCGAATGGGATGAGTTTTCGCAGACCGCCTTTGGGGCTGACAATTTCATAGAGCATATCAACTTTGACAAGATGGAGATTGAGCTTATCGACCCCGATAAAAAGAAGAACAACGACAGGCGCAATCCCCTTATCGACGCGTGAAAAACAGGCGGTGAAGGCGTTATGAACGGCGGAGAGATAGTAAAAAAGCTAGAAAATAAAGGCTACATTGCGGATATTGTCCCGCTTTCCTTTGTCAATGCGGCGCTTAACGAGGCTGAAAGGCTGAGCCGAGAGGCGACGCTCAATAAGCACCAGCAGGGAGTTATCTCGCGCTATAACTGCGAGCTTCCGCAGGGCTTTTCGGCGCGCTCCGTGCTTCTGCTCTTTGCGCCCGCAGGGCGCGTAAGGCTGTCCTTTACCCGAGCGGGAAGGACAAGCTTTGTTGATATGGGGCTTGGCTATGACGACTATGTTTCTGCGCCGAAAATTGCCGAAAGAGCCGTCGGCGACGCGCTTTTCGGGCTTGCGGAGTTTGAAGCGCGGGGCAGTTTCCCGATGAAAATTCTGGCGGCGCTGAGCGGCAAATGCGAGTACGGAAGAAACAATATTCTCTATATGAAGGAAAGCTTAAAGAGCCTTCCCGATTTCGGCTGCTGCTTCCACATCTACGCCTATTACACCACGCTTGAGGCGGATGAGAGGAAGCCTGCGCCTATTGGCAGAATGGAGCGCTGCGCGGGCTGCGGGCGCTGTGAAAACGCCTGCCCCACCGGAGCGATAGTCCATGGCGCGAGCCTTATCAACACAGAAAGGTGCATAACCCGCTACAACGAGTACGGAAGCAGACCGCTGCCTGAGTTCATAACGGACGGAGCGCAGAGCGCGCTATACGGCTGCAACCGCTGCCAGCTTGCCTGCCCGAGAAACGCGCGGCTGAAAGCGCCGTATAAGTATGCAGACTTTTCCGAAAGCGAAATCTCGGAGCTGCTCGGGACGGGCGATTATTCATCCTTTTCGGACGCGCTGAAGCTTAAAATGACAGAGCTTGATATCGTTGATTACGTTGAGCCGATACGCAGAAATCTTCCCGCGCTGCTGAGGGCCGGGGAATAGCATAAAGAAATATATGTAAAACTAAACTGCTGACAAGCTCAAAACCGGCGGATACTCTCGCTTTCGCGTGAATATCCGCCGTTCCGCTTATTTCAGATTGCTTTTTGCGCTGTCGCTGTTTTGGTGAATCTCCGCAACGGTTTTGCATTTCTCCATTTCGGAGCATTCGCCGCAGGTCTTGTAGCCCTTGCCAAGCGCGCATTTGCGGATTCCGCACATTTCGGAGCAGTAGTAGGTTTTAACTCCGTCCATGCGGCAGCCGACGCAGTTTATCATTTCCTTGGTAATGGTAATCTTGTTCAGCTCGCTCCAAAGCTTTGCCGTTTTTTCTCTCAGCTCGT
>CAZUTB010000103.1:0-801 GCA_964622905.1 uncultured Oscillospiraceae bacterium
GCGCCGATAATATTGCCGACAAAGGTAAGCTTGCCGAGGGAATCATCAAGCTCTACGCCGAAGCTTTCCTCCAGAGAATTGAAAACGCTCTGTGTATCCGGCATTGCGGCGCTTCGCAGCATAACGGCGCAGACGACAAGCGCGGCGGCTGCGGCGATATTCCGCGTCAGCTTATCTCCAAAGTGCGGAAGCGCTTCCTTTCTTTCGCCCTTGCCTCCGCGCTTTTCAAGATACCGCGCCGAAAGCGGGAGCGCGGAGAAATCAATCTTTCCGTCCATATCAACGCGCGCCCACTCGACATAGACAAGCGGACGCTTCCGCTCGGCGGGCTGCTCTGCAATCTCACGCTTTCTAACGCTCATAACGCCCGTATGCGACGGCTTGCACACGCGCGGCAAATTATTTTCAGGCAAAAAAACACCTCCCGCGCAAAGCATATTCGCGGGAGGCGGCAATAATGCGTTTATCAGAGGCAGTTCATTTCGCTCATTCTGGCAAGCGCCTTCTTTATTGCGATTCTGCCGTGAGTAAGCGTCAGCGAGCCCTGCATATAGGCGGTATAGGGCGCGCGCATCGGCGCATCCGCAGAAAGCTCTATCGACGCGCCGGAAACGAAGGTTCCCGCCGCCATGATGACCTTGTCGGCATAGCCGGGCATTTCCCAAGGCTCCGGCAGCGCCATTGCGTCAACGGGCGAAGCCATCTGTATGCCCTGACAAAAGGCGATAAGCCTCTCGGGAACGGTCATTTCAATAGCCTGAATTATGTCGCCGCGCGTTTCATTATAAGCAGGAGTGGTCT
>CAZUTB010000103.1:811-6467 GCA_964622905.1 uncultured Oscillospiraceae bacterium
TTGCCGCCAAGACGGCGGTTTTGAGCGCCTGAGAAACGGTATGCGGCGCAACGAAAAGCCCCTGATAGAAGGGACGATAGGAGGCGGCATAGCTGCCCTCCTCCAGCGCTATACCGGGCGCGGTAAGGCGGCAGGCGATTCTGTCAATAACGTCCGCGCGCCCGACAAGATAGCCGCCCGTAGGGGCAATACCGCCGCCGAGATTCTTAATAAGGCTGCCGACACAGACGTCCGCGCCAATATCGGTCGGCTCATTCTTGCAGATGAACTCGCCGTAGCAGTTATCTACCATCAGAATCACCTTCGGGAAGCGCGCCTTAAGCTCGCGCGCAAGCGGCTCAATATCGGAGGGAACGAGCGAGCGCCGCCAAGCGTAGCCGCGCGAGCGCTGAACCATAACTACCTTAGTTTTTTCGTTTACGGCCAAAAGCACGGCGGGAACGTCGATTCCGCCATCCTTCATCACGGTTTCACGGTAGCTTACGCCCATCTCCGCAAGCGTCCCGACCTTATTATCGGTAAGCCCTATGACCGTCTGCATTGTGTCATACGGGCGACCCGTTGCGGAAAGCAGCTCATCGCCGGGAAGCAGAAGCCCGAAAAGGCAGAGCGAGAGCGCGTGCGTTCCCGATACGATATGCGGGCGGACAATCGACTTATCCGCGTGGAAAAGGCGGGCGAAAATGCGCTCAAGGGTGTCGCGCCCCACATCGTCATAGCCGTAGCCTGTGGTAGGGGCGAAATGGCGGGATGCGACCTCCTCTAAGCGGAACACGTCCAGCACGCGCGCGGTATTGTATTCCTCCACAGAATCAATGGCGGCAAAGATATCGCGGCAGTCGTTCTCCGCATCGTTAACAAGCTTTTCAATCTGTGCATTATCCATAATCATTACCTCTTATTTACTATAATTCAAAATGCCCTCTGAGCCTTTCCTCGCATGAGTAAAGGTCATCCGGCTGAGTCCATATTGCGCGCTCATCGCGGCGAAACCAAGTCATCTGCCGCTTTGCATACCTGCGCGTTCCCTGCTTTATCGCGTAAACCGCATCGGCGAGCGGCAATGCGCCCGAGATAACCGGAACAAGCTCCTTATAGCCAAGCCCCTGCATCGAGGTGCATTCGGGGCTGACTCCGCTTTTCGCAAGCGCCTCAACCTCGCTGAGCAAGCCGTCCTTCATCATCGTGTCAACGCGGCGGTTGATTCTGTCGTTAAGCTCAGCCCTCTCGCGGGTCACACCGAGGATAAGCGCGTTATACTCCGAATCCGCATATGATACGCTCTGCGCCGATACGGGCTTTCCCGTAACGTGAAAGACCTCGATGGCGCGGATAACCCGCCTGAAATCGTTGTAGTGAAACTTCTGCGCCGAAGCCTTATCAATCTCCGCAAGCCGCTTATGGAGCGCTATTCTTCCTTCCTCGGTTGCCGCCTCCAATACGAGCGCGTCCCTGAAATCATCGTCATGGCTCGTTTCGCCAAGGGTCATAGGCAGGGTTAAGGCATTGAGGTAAAGCCCCGTTCCTCCGACGAGCAGGGGTATTTTTCCGCGCGAAGCTATTTCGGCGATGTTTTTTTCCGCCGCGTCCTTCCACTGGGCGACATTGTAGTTTTCGGAAGGCTCGACAACATCAAGCATATAATGCGGGCAAAGCGCGCGCTCTTCCGCAGTCGGCTTGGCGGTTCCGATATCCATCCTGCGATAGACCTGCATCGAATCCATGCAGACAATCTCTATCGGAAGCCTTTTTGCAAGCTCCATTGCAAGCGCGCTTTTTCCGCCCGCGGTAGGTCCTACGATAGCCGCAAGCTTTATTTTTGTCATGCTCATTGTATCCTGTGGAAGCGCTTTTCAAGCTCCGCGCGCGTAAGAGCAATCATAACGGGTCTTCCGTGCGGGCAGGAGGACATGGTTTCCTCGCTAAGCGCGGAGGAAACAAGCTCCTCAATCTCCGTTATGGAAAGCACGTCGCCGCCCTTTACCGCGTGCTTGCAGGCTGTCTGTATTATCGCGCTCCTGCGCTCCTCGGCGGATTTCAGCTGGCGCGTTTCGTCCATTTTGGCAAGCGCATCATGCAGGAACGCAGCGTTATCAGACTTGCCCAGAATCTGCGGAACGGCGTTTACGCGCGCCTCCCGCGTTCCGAAAATGTCTATATCATAGCCTGTTTCGGCAAAGGCCTCCTGAAACTCCTCCAGCTTTGCCATCTCCGCGCCGGTAAGCTCGACAATTTCGCTCACAAGCAGGCGCTGGCTGATTATCTTTACGTCATACGCCTTCATGAAGCGGTCGTAGAGCATACGCTCATGCGCAGCGTGCTGGTCAATCATCAGGAGCTGCCCGTCCATCTCAAGCAGGATATAGGTGTCAAACGCCGTTCCGATAAGCTTATACCTCGGGCGGGGCTTAGGAGCGGGAAGCTCAAGCTGCGTACTTTCGGCAGGCGCGGGCTTCGGCGCCTCCGCCGCTTTCCTCTCCGCGCTGAAAACGGGAGGCAGAGTAAGCGGAGCGGGAGGCAGCACGGAGGTGTACGTTTCGCGCGCGGCGCTTTCCATTGAGCAGACAGGAGGAAGCGTTACCGCCTCCGGCGGCGCCGCATCGCAGAACGCCTTTCCCTTTGCCCTTCCGGTAACGATGCTCTCGTTCTTTTCATTATCGGCTTCAAGCGGAAGCACGGGTATATCCGTGGAAATTTTTACATTTGCATTCTGTGTGCTGCTTGCCTCGGCGGGCTTAACAGAGATTCTTTCAGGTTCGGAAAGCTCAAGCTTCGGCGGTTCTTCCGCTCTTCCGCTTTCCGCAAGGGATGAAGCGAAAACGGACATAAGGCTCTTGAAAACCGCGTCCTCGCTCCGAAAGCGCACCTCAAGCTTATTCGGGTGAACGTTGACATCTACATTTTCATAAGGAACAGTTACCGAAAACACACCCATTGGGAATTTGCCGACCATAACCCTTTCGCGCACCGCAACCTCAAGGGCGCGGGACATAAGCGGGCTTTTGACAAAGCGCCCGTTGATGAAAAAGCTCTGCTCCCTGCGCGACGCGCGGCAGTTTTCGCCGACTCCCAAAAGCCCCTCAACGAGCATTCCGCCCGCCATTCCCGATACGGGCAAGAGCGCATCCGCAATTTTTCTTCCGTAAACGACCGAAACGGCGGAACGGAGGCTTCCGTCCCCATGCGAATGGTAAACCTGCTTGCCGCCGTTTATGAAACGGAAAGCGGTTTTCGGGGATGAGAGCAGCATTCTGTCAATCATATCCGAAACATAGCCCGCCTCGGACGCGGGCTTTTTGAGAAAGCCAAGCCGCGCGGGGGTATTATAGAAAAGCTCCTCAACGGTTATGCTCGTTCCCTCGGGGCAGGCGCATTCCGTAATTTCCTCAAAAACGCCGCCGCTGACCTTAGCCATAACTCCGCTTTCCGCTCCGGAAACGCGGGTTTTGAGCGTCACCTTCGCAACCGCCGCAATGGAGGCAAGAGCCTCGCCGCGAAAGCCGAGGGTAACGATATGCGAAAGCTGTTCTGCGCTTTGCAGCTTGCTGGTCGCGTGGCGCTCAAACGCCATCCTCACCTCGGAGGGCGGTATTCCGCAGCCGTTATCCGTAACGCGGAAATAGGTTATTCCGCCGTCGCGAATCTCGACGGTTATTGCGCTCGCTCCCGCGTCCATTGAGTTTTCAACCATTTCCTTTATGGCGGCGGCGGGGCGCTCAACAACCTCTCCTGCGGCAATTCTGCCTACGATTTCAGGCGGAAGGGCGCGAATGGGACTTGGCATAATTTATCTCCTTTTATCGGCAGCGGTCAGATTTTCCGCGCCTTTTCGCGCAGAAGGTAAAGCTGATTGAGCGCCTCAACGGGCGTAAGCGAATTAACGTCAAGCCTGCGAAGCTCGTCCACAAGCTCGTTCTGCCCAACGGAGAACATATCCACCTGCTTGGGCTTCTTGTACTCCTCCTCAAGGATGCTTTCGCCAATTGAGCGAGTTTGTATTTGATTCACCTCAAGACGGGCAAGAATCTCCTGCGCCCTTCTTAGAACAGGCTTTGGCATTCCCGCAAGCCTAGCGACATGGACGCCGAAGCTCTTATCCGCTCCGCCGGGAAGAATGCGGCGGAGGAAGATAATCTCCTCGCCATGCTCCTTGACGGCGCTCCTGTAATTGCATACGCCCTCAAGCTTACCCTCAAGCTCGGAAAGCTCGTGATAATGCGTAGCGAAGAGCGTTTTTGCGCCAATCTTCTCCTTGTCGCAGAGGTCTTCTACTACCGCCCACGCTATGGAAAGCCCGTCAAAGGTGCTTGTTCCCCTGCCGATTTCATCAAGCACGACAAGCGAAGCCTTTGTTGCGCTCCTGAGGATATTCGCCATCTCCGCCATTTCGACCATGAAGGTGCTCTGCCCCGCCGCAAGGTCGTCGCTTGCGCCTACGCGGGTAAAGATTCTGTCCACAATCGGAATCTGCGCGCGGGTTGCGGGAACGAAGCAGCCGATATGCGCCATCAGCGTTATGAGCGCAACCTGCCGCATATAGGTGCTTTTGCCCGCCATGTTTGGGCCCGTGATTATCTGCATACGGTGCGCGTCCTCGTCCATCTCGGTGTCATTGGGAACGAAGTTTTCGCGCCCAAGCACCTCCTCGACAACGGGATGCCGTCCGTTTTCGATAATGAGCACTCCATCTTCATTCATTTCGGGCTTCACATAATCATTTTCATGCGCAACCTTTGCAAAGGAAAGCAGCGCGTCAAGCGTTTTGAGCCTGTCGGCGGTCTGCTGAAAATCGGAAATCCTCTCGCGGAGGGTATCGCGAAGCTGCGCAAAAAGCTGCAATTCAAGCTTTACCGCCATATCCTCAGCGCCGGTTATCTTCCGCTCTATCTCGCGCAGCTCGTCCGTGGTGTAGCGCTCGCAGTTTGTGAGCGTCTGCCTGCGCTGATACCTCAGCGGAACTTGGTCATAGTTTGATTTTGTTACCTCAATGCAGTAGCCGAAAATGCGGTTATAGGAAATTTTGAGATTCTTTATTCCCGTTTCCTCGCGTTCGCGCGCCTCAAGCTCGGTTATCCAGCGCTTGCCGTCGGTCTGCGCAAGGCGGTATTCGTCAAGCTCCTTGGAAAAGCCCGCGCGGATAAAGCCGCCGTCGCCAAGCGTAAGCGGAGCGTCCTCGCTGATAGCGCGGAAAAGGAGGTCCGCAATATCCTCCATTGGGAGCATTCCCTCGGCAAGCTCGGAAAGCGCCGTGCCCGACGAGAGCAGAAGGCCGCGAATCTGCGGAACTCTCGAAAGGCTCTGCTGGAGGGATATGCAGTCCTTAGCGTTTATTGAAGCATAGGAAATCTTGCTTAAGAGCCGCTCGATATCATAAACATGGCGAAGCTCGCCCGTCAAATCCTCCATCAGCATCGTGTCCCGATAAAGCGCCGAAACAAGCTCAAGGCGTTTTTCAATCTCCGCCCTGCTTTTCAGCGGCTGCTCGATATAGGAACGGAGCATTCTTCCGCCCATTGCCGTAGAGGTTTTGTCAAGAAGCCGGAGCAGCGTCCCCTTCTTGCCGCTTCCGCGTATAGGCTCGGTAAGCTCAAGATTGCGGCGCGTAGAGCGGTCAAGCGCCATGTGAATATCACCGGCATAGCGCCCGATATGCGTT
>CAZUTB010000104.1:0-6457 GCA_964622905.1 uncultured Oscillospiraceae bacterium
TCCGGAAGAAGAAATCCTGAGCATGGCAAAATCACTGGCGCTCAAAACATGGCGGCTCGAAAGAGCAGACCGCAAGGACAGCTGAATAGAGGGAGGCAAGCTTACAATGAAAAGAACATCAATGCACGCCTACATTAACGACAGCGACGAGGCCGCCGTATTTTACGAAAAAGCGTTCGGAGTGAGCAAAGGCTACCACGTTATGAACAACGACGGAACCTACGCGCACTGTGAGTTCGACTTGGGCTGCGGCGTCTTTTCGATTTCCGAGGCGGAGCAGGAGGACAGCCGCGGCGACAAAATGCAGTTCTGCCTGCAATACGCCGAAAACGAGAAGGCGCAGATGAAAAGCGCCTATAAAACGCTTTGCGAGGGCGCGGATATAGACTATCCGCTCGAAAAGCAGGATTACAGCCCGCTTGCGGCAAGCCTTACGGACAAGTATGGGGTCAAATGGTGCTTGTATATTTAAGCAGGCAGGACGCCAAATGACGGAAACAAATAAAGATAAGCAAAAACCTTGAGCGAACCGCAGCGCTGCCGCGATTCGCTCAAAGCTGTTTTACCCGTTCGCTCCCTTGACCTTCGTCATTATCGCTTCCATCTGCGACTGCGCCTGAGCAAAGGTTACTGAGCCTTCCTTAATCTTTTCGTAAAGAGCGTCAATTTCCTTTGCAAGCGCCGTGTCCGCCGTTACCACAACGTCGCTTACTGCGGAATCCGCTTCCTTGACGCGGGTTGCGACCATCTCTTCAACGCGCGAGGTCAGTTCGCCCTTATACTGCGCGTCGAACTCAATGCCCGCAAGCGCCTGATCGCCAAGCACAACGATGCTCGCTGTGTTTACCTCGCTGAGCTTTTCAACCTCAGCTCGCGCATCATCGCTCGCCTTCAGCGCGCTCTCAATGGTATCCGCGACAGCGCCAGTGTTAATTCCCGTATCGCTTGTAGCAATGGGCGCCTGCGTTTGCGGCATCGGGCTGTTGGTTGCCATCATGGTATCCGTAGGTTGTACAGATGAGGTAACGCTTCCCGCCGCATTATCCGCCGACCCGCCCGCACAGCCGGCGAGCAGCATAAGAATTGCGAGCATTAACGCCGCGAGAAGCACGCTTTTTCTTTGCCCGCGAAGCCGCGCCGCCTTATCCTTCTCAGTCCTTTTCATAGAATTATCGCCTCCTCGCGGCTATTTTGCTCGCGGAGAGGCGATTTGATGTATTGGGAAATAACGTGGAGAAACGCGCCGAACAAGCCCTAAATGTAAAGCGTATTGCCGCCGATGAACTCCCTTAATATGGATATAGGCGGTATCTCGCTGACGGTATCTTCCGGCGCAAGCACAAAATAGTTAAGCGTTTTGATTAGCCGCCTTGCGGCTACATAATAGGGCGAAGCGGGCGGAACGGCGGCAAGGAGCTTATAAGCCGCCCTTTTAAGGAACGGAAGCTCATAATGCAGAGCAGTATTGATAAAAACATCCGCGTTTTCCTGATAAGGGAAAATCCACTTATCCTCCCCTGCCCTTACGGAGGTCCACATTCTAAGCGTGTCCTCAACGGAAGCGTTGCGGGTTCTGCTGTCGCGCACAATCCTGCGCATAAGCCTTACGTCCGTAGTGCGAATCCTGTTATGGTCGTCAAGGTTAAGGCAGGTAAGCGCGGAAACAAAAAGGCGCGTTGTTTTGATTCCGGAAAGGTTCCCCAGAAGCTCCGGATTCAGGGCGTGAATTCCCTCCATTACAATCGGCTGGTCGCCCGTAAGGTGCATCTTTTCGGTTTTCGGGCTGCGCTTTCCGACGGTAAAGTCAAACCTGGGCATATCCACCGTTTCGCCCGCAAGAAGCCGCTCTACACACGAGCCGAGAAGCGGAAGGTCAAGCGCCTCGATGGTTTCAAGGTCGGGATGCCCGTTTTCGGCTATAGGCAAGGCATCGCGGTCAATATAGAAATCATCCATAGAGATAAGCACAGGGCGAAGCCCGCACACGCGAAGATGAATGCAGAGCCTGTTAGCGCTTGTGGTTTTGCCGCTTGACGAGGGACCCGCGATAAGCACAAGGCGGGAATTATTCTTGACAATCAAATCCGCTACGGACGCAAACTGCTTATCATGCAGCGCCTCGTTGACGCGGATGAAATCGCGGAAATTTCCCGAGGTTATCATCCTATTCAGGTCAGCGGCATTGACGCAGCCGAGGATTTCGCACCAGCGCGCGCTCTGACGGAAAACCCTTTGATTCTTTTCGCGATGAATAAAAGGAGCGGGCTTGGAAGGGTCCGACGGGGACGGAGAAAGGAGCAGGAAGCCCGGGGCTTCCTTGACCAGTGAGAACACCTTCACCCTGCCGGTTGACGGCAGCATAGCTCCGTAAAAATACTCGCACAGCTCGCCGCAGCGGTATATTGTAAAATACTGATATTCACGATACCTGAGCAGCTCAATCTTATCCTTCTGCCCAAGCGAGGTGAAATACCTTATTGCCTCATCCTTGCTCCAGATTTCCTTTGAAAAGGGCAAATCTGCGCTGACAATTCTGCGCATTTCGCTTTCGATTTCGCCAAGGGTATCGTCGCTTACCTCGGTATCCCTGAAATAGCCGTAAACTCCGTGACCCTGAGAGAACTCAAGCCGAACCCCAACGGACGGCAGAACTCGGCTCACGGCAAGCAGGAAAACAAAGCGGAGGCTTCTTTCATATATCCTGCGCCCCTCCTCGTCCGCGTAGGTTACGGGAATGAGCGTAGAATCGCAGTCGATAATATCGGAAAGCTCAATAAGCCTGCCGTTCTGATAAAACGCAAGGGCGGTTTCCGCATTTCTCTCCGAAAGCTGTTCCGCGGCTTTTAGAGCGGTTATGGGATTTTTGGTAGAAATAACATTTTCGCCAAGAGCAATCTTCAAATTATCACCTCCGATAAGGGCTTTACTTCGCGCCCTCCGCCGTAAGCATATACTCCTTTGTGTGGATATATGCGGCTTCCTCGCCGGACGGCGCTTTTACGTTCCTGTACATATAAACCTTGTGACCCTCGGGATGCGTAACCTTTGCGCGAATCGCCATCTCGCCGTGAACGGGGCATTTCGCCATAGCGATATACTTGCCCGCTCCCTGCGCAAAATAGCCCATAGTTACCGGAATCTTCTTTCCGCAGGCGGGACAAACGACGGTTTTTGCCTGCTCGGACGCGAAAACATCCGTTTCGGCGGCAAAAACGACGGGGTCGGTGCGCTTAACATTATCGGTATGCAGTATAACGCGCGGCTTCTGCTCATAGCCCGTTATGGCATACGGGTCCTTCATCTCGACAAACACGCGCGCGGTGTAGTATGCATCGCAAAGAGCGTTATGAAACTCCCTGCTTTCCTCCTGCTCAATGCCGATAATTTCCATTGCGTCCTTGAGCGATTTGCGGTTCTTCGCAAGACCCTCCTGCTCGCTGAACATACGCTGAGCATCGTAAACCGGAGGGAGCTTTTCCGAAATTCCGAAGCAAGCCATGTTCTGCACAAGCACCGAAACATCGTCGCAGCCCCATGTTACAAGCGCGCTGTCCCTTCCGATAAAGTCGATGAACAGCTTCATCGCCTCCTCAAAGGGCAGCCCGTTTTCCATGGATTCCTGCGTGATATGCGTCATCTCGCGAACCTTGGGATGAAGCCGCTTATAATACTGCGGCTTTACGTCAAGCAGAAGCGTGTCAAGCACGTTAAGCTCCGAATCGACCCTTACCGCGCCTATCTGGATTATCTCAAACAGGAGCTTTCTGCCTATCTCATGATAGGCGCTTGAATGATACGAAACCGGCTGATTCCACTCTAAATCAAAAAGTATAAAATCCATTCAGAAATAAGCCTCACTTATTTGCGTGGTATTTTACGCCTGTTCTATAGGCATAAAGCCCTTGAGCGGGCTGAAATTCATCTGATGCTCAAAGCGTGTGATAACGCTGCTGGGGTCTGCCGAGGAGAACGGAATAGTCGCCATCCTCTCGCGGTCAAACACGCAGGAAAGCAGGGTGTTTTCGCCCTCCACCGCATGAACGACAACATTGTCAACGGGAAGCAGCGAAAGCATATCCCGCGCAACGCGGAGAGTGACGGAGCAGACATAATCAAGCAGGAGATCATAATACGCAACCTTTGAAAGGTCTTTTGGCATTACATCGCTTTCGCGCACCTGAAACTCGACGCCTATCATCTTGGGATTATCCGTTCCGAACTCAAAGGAGCTGCCGAAGGGAAGCAGGTCGTCAAGCGGATTGACGTCCCCAATAACCTGCAGATAGGTGTCGATATCCCCCGCGAGAACCTTATCCGCCTGAGTGTGGAGATAGCTCCAGATAATAGGGCTGTAAAAATCGCTTGTGGGGCGCGGGTTTTTGCTGATTTCCTCCCACGGAACGGGGTCGTCCGCAACGCGGTGAATAGTTCTGAGCAATTCCGGCGAAATCTCGGCGTTTTCGGGAGCGGGAACATACTGCTCCGAGGAAAGCGGAGAATGGACGGGTATTGCAGTAAGCATTTCCTCCTCGTTTTCGGGCTTTGCGGCGGGCGCGGCGACGGGAGCAGTCTGAGCGGCGGAAACGGCTGCGGGAATAGCGCTTACGGCAGCAGCGGCGGGAATCGACTTTGCCGCTGTGGACTTTTTAGTTCTCTTAGCCGCGGTCTTCTTCGGCTCCTCCGCTTCCTCAGTTTCTTTCTTGCCCTCAACCATATCCTTTATTTTTGTTCCGATTTTCTTGACGTTGGTCTGCTTAACATAAGAAATACCCGTGCCGGGAAGCCCTATGGTTGTAACGGCTTTTCCGGAGGTATTTACGCTTTGACGCAGCCCGGGGATTCCGAAGCTTAAGCCGACTCCGGATTTGCTGAGGTTCAAATTCAAGCCTTTGAAAAGCTTAATTGTCTTGCGATACCGTAAGCCCATAAACCGCACCCCTATTCGCTATACTATTCGCGATAAGTATAACAGAATTCGTGTAAAAATTCCATAGGCAATCAACGGGCGCGATTGACCTTCATTTCGAGCGGTGGTATTCTATTATTATGATACCGAAAAGGGAGGCGGCGAGCATGGCAAAAATAGACGGAATACCGGCAAGCGCCGCCGAAGCAATGCTCAGGCTGGAAGAAGCAGGCTATGAAGCCTACTGCGTGGGCGGGTGCGTGAGGGACAGACTGCTCGGGCGCGAGCCATACGACTGGGATGTATGCACAAGCGCCGCGCCAAATGAAACTATGCGCGTTTTTTCCGATATGAAAACCATTCCGACCGGAATAAAGCACGGAACAGTTACCGTTATGGCGCACGGGAAGCCGATAGAGATAACAACCTACCGCATTGACGGCGAGTACACGGACGGACGGCATCCCGACAGCGTAAGCTTTACGCGCTCGCTCAAGGAGGATTTGGCAAGGCGCGATTTCACCGTAAACGCAATGGCGGCTGACGCAAGAGGCAATGTTTTTGACTATTATGGCGGAGAAAACGACTTGGCAAATAAACTATTGCGCGCTGTCGGGAACGCGGAAACGCGCTTTACCGAGGACGCACTCAGAATACTGCGCGCAGTTCGCTTTTCTAGTGTGCTTGGCTTCTCTCTTGAGCAAAGCACCGCAGAGGCGGCGATTAAGCTTCGGGGTACTCTGGGCAAAGTGAGCCGCGAGAGAATATGCGCGGAGATATGCAAGCTGCTTATGGGCAGTCACGCCGCCGAAACGCTTCGCCTTTACAGCGAGGTCATAGCCGCAGCGATTCCGCAGTTAAACACAGCGGACATCATATCGGCTGCCGATATTATTGATATATTGCCGCAGGATTTACCCGCAAGGCTTGCTGCGCTTATGCGCTTTTCGGGAAGCGAAATCGCCGAAATCGCTCTGTTATCGCTCAGAGTTTCAAACGAAATGCGAAAAAAAGTGCTTGCGCTCGTAAGCTCTTCGGCTTTACCTCTTCCGACCGAGAGGGCGGAGCTGAAAGCCGTGCTTTTAGAGCTGCTGCCCGTTTGGGACAGCGCTCTGATGCTTGACGGCGCGCTGTACGGAGCTAAACACGCCAAAAGCGCGGACTGCGCAAAGCAGGCAATATTAAGCTCCGGCGAATGCTACAGTATAAAGATGCTCGCAGTCGGCGGGAGCGAGCTGAACAAGGTATGCGGGATTAAAGGCAAGCAGACCGGCGAAATTCTTGCGGCTCTGCTTTCCGAGGTCATAGCGGAAAGGCTTCCGAACGAGAAGCAGGCGCTGCTCAGCGCCGCTAGAGCGATGATGTAAGCCCCGAGTTTTCGGGCTTTGAGAGCTTGAAGCACTCTATTGCGGTGGCTTCGCCTCCGGAAAGCTTCACTCCCAAGGCGTATTCCGGATTCTCCCTTAGGCGGCAGAAGCGCCAGCCCTCCCGACCCTGGACGCCTATTCCGTACTCGGTTGAGATAAGCGAGCCCATGCTTTCAAAGCCCTG
>CAZUTB010000105.1:0-6404 GCA_964622905.1 uncultured Oscillospiraceae bacterium
GGGGAAACGCATATTACACCGTAGGGGCAGATTCTATATCTGCCCGAACCTGCCGTGAAAACTGCCGTACTTGTTGTGTTGCAAGAATATCAAAATTCACCACCGTCACCCGTAGGGAAAACTGTGTTTTCCCGCCCTGCTTTGCGTAAATTCAGGTTTGGGGAACGACAGGGAAACGGCGGGCGAACACCGCTCTCACCTACGGTAATATATGGTATACTTTACGCTCAATAATGCCGCGAATAGCTGCCCCTTCATTACATCCCCAAAGCAGCAATCAGTTTTTTGACAAACGAAAACAGGGAAGCCGCAGTTTTGCAGCTTCCCTGTTTTCTATGTTTTTATAGCTTACAGCCTCTTAATGTACTCCTTGACCGCAAAGCTCATTAGCGCGGTGGGCTGTTTAATCTCCTGCTCGGAGATGTCCGCAAAGTTCATGCGGGCGGGCTTTTCCTCAGTGCAGGCGTCCCATTCGGGAAGCGGCGCGCCGGAGGCGTCCTTTCCGTTCGGGTTTCCGCTCTTTACAAAGTTCGCCCAGTAGGTGCACATCTGCCGTGCAAGGTCGTAATGCTTGCCGACAAACGGTCTCCAGCACTTTGCCAGCGTTTCAAAGAAGAACCACAGGTCAACCGAGTGGAAGGTGCCGGGGTTATCCCAGCCGGGAATCTCAGCGCCGAAGCTGTAATAGTAGATGGGCGCGGATTTGTTGGTCTTGATGGCGGCGCGGATTCCAAGCTCGATGCTTGGGAAGGTCGCTTCCTTTACCAGCTCCTCGCCGCTTGCCTTTTCGGTATCAAACAGCTTGAGGAACTCGTCCGCGTCTGCGCCGAAGGCTTCCTTCGCCATCGCCTTGAAGTCTGAAACGCTTTCCGTCTGCGGCTTTACAAAGAATTCGGAATCCGTGTGTCCCATCATAACGGGGCAGGGGATGCGCTTGCCTTGGCAGAACAGCGGGAGCGGCTCGCCGACGCAGAAAAGGTTGTCCAGCGTTGTGCCCCACCAGCCGCGATAATCGTGAATCTTTTGAAGCAGCGTCTTTTCATCAATCGCGCGCGCTTCCTTGAGGCTGCTTACGCCGAGATATTTGAAGAAATCAACGCCGTTCTGCTCCGCCTCGCTAAGCGGGGGCACGCGCCCGAAGCGCCTGCCGCTCGGGTATACATTGGCGGCAACGCCGCTTTCTACTATTGCGCGCTGGCAGAAGCCCTCGTTCTGCGGGGAGGTCAGCTGGCTCATAACGCTTCCGCCGCCCGCGGACTGACCGCCGATTGTGATGTTGTTGGGGTCGCCGCCGAATGCCGCGATGTTGCGCTTTACCCAGAGCGTTCCCGCCTGCTGGTCAAGATGGCCGAAGTTCGCGGGCGCGTTCGGCGCTTCCGCCGTAATCTCGGGATGGCAGAGGAAGCCGAAGGCATTGAGGCGGTAGTTGACGGAAACGACTACTATACCGCGGCGCGCAAGGCGCTCGCCGTCAAACTCCATTTCGGAGGGATGACCCACCTGCAAGCCGCCGCCGAAATACCAAACGTATACGGGCAGATTCTTCGTTTCGGGCGCGGCAGGAGCCCATATGTTCAGGTACAGGCAGTCTTCACTCATCACAACATCGGGGTCAATTGACCATTCCCGCGTGTAGACGTTTGAATCCTCAATGACGGGCGCGTCCTGCATCGAGATGGGCGCGTAATCAAAGGCATCAAGAACGCCCTCCCAGTTTTTGCAGGGCTGAGGAGCGCGCCAGCGGTTCTCGCCTACGGGAGGCGCGGCGAACGGAATACCCTTGTAGCTTGTGATGCGCGGGTCAGCGGCGGGAAGCCCGCGCACCCGTCCGTTTTCGGTTTGCACTTCGCGAATGAACATGAATTTATCCTCCTTTATAATTATTTATGTATTTATACGCTTCTCAGAAGCGCAGCGTCTGCTCTTTGCCGTTATATGTAATCTGCTGAGCCTCGCCTCCGGCAAGCTGCACCGAGATACTGCGCGCTTTTGGCATTTCGGGATACGAGCCGACGGACGCGCCGATTGTAAGCGCGCGCTCCTTGTCGCTCCACGAAATGTGTATGTGTACCTTTTCGCCATGCTCGTATTTGTAGCCGTCGCCCGCGTCGTCGTAGAGCGTAAACTCAGCGTCCGTGCCCGGGTAAACGGTAAGGGTCAGAGCGGGACTTAGGATTTCACCGACGTACTGCTCTATTTCCTGCGCAGGCAGAATGCTTCCTGCTTTTACAAATACAGGCACCTTGTCTATCGGAGCGTTTATGGAAATTCTCTGCCCGCCGGTAAAGCGCTCGTTTGTGTCAAACGCGTACCAGTCAGCGCCCGACGGCAGATATACGCTTTCGGTGGGGTTATACGGCTCAAGCTTTGCGGACTCCGGACCGTAGAGCATCGGGCGCGTTACGGGTTTTATCAGCATACTCTCGCCAAGCAGCATTTCATCATCCGTACTGCGCAGCGTTTCGTCATCGGGGAATATAAGCGCAGGAACGCGCAAAAGCGGAACGCCTGTTTCGGAGCATTCCGCGGCGAGCGAATAGAGGTACGGAAGCAGCGAATAGCGGAAACGGATTATCTTTGCGATTGCGTCGTAGAAGGGCTCGCCCTCCTCGCCGAAGCGCCATATTTCGCGCGGAGTTCCTGTTCCGTGCGAGCGCATTATGGGCAGGAACGCGGCGTATTGCAGCCAGCGCACATACAGCTCGCGGAAGCCCAAATCGTCCACGCCCTTATTGAAATCACCCTGACCGAACCATGCGCCGCCGTGCATCGGGAAGAATCCGCCCGCGTCCGTTGACCAGTAGGCTTCGCCCGTCGCGCAGAAGTTAAGCCCCTCGGGAATGTGGCGCTTCAAAACCTCCCATGTCGAGCTTACGTCGCCCGACCATGTTATGGTTGCGTAGCGGTGCTGACCCGCATAGGAGGAGCGGGTCAAATTCATAACGCGCTTTTTGTCGGTAGTTCCGCGCTGCCCCTCGTAAAGCCCCTTTGAATGCAAAAGGCTGTATGCGTTTATCTTGGCGGGGTCAATGTATTTCTTTGCTTCCTCGGTGTTCATCCTTACGCGCTCATGCACCTCGGGTTTAATCTGCCCGTGCCAGTCGGATTCAAACGGCTCGCTGCAATCGCACCACCATGCGTCAACACCGCAGCTGAACAGCCCTTCGTTCGCCTGCTTCCAGTAGAGCCTGCGCGCGTCCTCGTTAAACGCGTCATACACGGCTTTGTTGCCAAGCATACCGCCGCTTGCGAGCATTTCATCGCGGTTTTTGTTCTCGTCGCCGCGCATTGACGGCCAAATGGAAATCATCATATGCGCTCCCATGCCGTGCAGCGCGTCGGTGAGCGCCTGCGGGTCGGGGAAGCGCGAGCGGTCAAAAACCTTGTAGCCCCATTGTCCGTCGGGCCAGCTGCACCAGTCAAGCACTATAACGTCAAGCGGAATATGGCGGCGGCGGTATTCCTTTACAACGGAGATAAGCTCGTCCGCGTCCTTGTAGCGCTCCTTGGACTGCATATAGCCGTAGGCGTATTTTGGCAGAAGGGGAGCAGCGCCGGTCAGCAGAGAGTAAGCGCTCATAACCGATTTATAGCTTCCGCTGCCCATAAAATAGAAATCAAGCTCATCGGCGCACTCAGCCCAAAGGTATGAGCCGTCCGCATCGTCGTGGAAAACCATAAGGCAGCTTGCGTCCCAGAGTATTCCCCAGCCCTTTGTTGAAACAAGCACGGGGACTACCGCCTTCATGTTCTGCTGATAGAGCTGCCTAATATGCCCACGCAGATTACCGTAGCCCTCCTCGTGAGAGCCAAGCCCGTAAAGCCCCTCCGTCTTGTCGAACTGAAGGGAGTGCCTGCACTCGTATGCCGTTCTGTCCGTATATGCCTCGCAAGCCTCGACGGAGGCGCGGATTCCGTCCACGCCCTGAGTAAACGCAACCTCCGCGTCATCGGAAAAGCGGTTTTTGATAACAGGCTTTTCGGAAAGGAGATAGGGATTGCGCTCCGGCTCTTTCAGGAGCAGAGAGCCGTCCTTGCTATAAAAGCTCAGGCTTCCCGTTTCGGGGTCTATTACAGCGCTTATCTTCGCGCCCGTGAAATGCAATAGCCCGTTTTCTTCGGTAAGCGTCGCCTTTGCGGGCTTTGCGCCGGTAACAATATCGCTCTTTGTATCAAGGAACTTTTCGCGCGCTGTTCTGGTTATCTGCACAGCTCCGCCCTCAAGCATCACAATTCTCATCAGGTGCGGCGCGGGCTTTGAGAAGGGTCCCGCAGGGGGCAAAAGCCTTATAACAATGCTCGATTCTGTTTTCTCAACTACATTCATGCCCACAGCTCATAGCTCCTTCCGGCTTTTGCGCTAAGCTCAACTATTCCGCCCTTGCTTTCAAAGGTAACATCCGTATTGTCTGCTGCGGCGCGCTTGATTTCGGCGTTTACCGTCTTAACCTTAAGCACGGTGTCATACTTCGGGGTAAGCCTTGCGTATGTGAGCTTTCCGCTATTCCACTTAAGGTCAACAGCTACCGCGCCGCGCGCCATAAGCCCCTTTACCTCGCCCTCGCTCCATTCCGGCGGAAGCGCGGGAAGGAGATGAATATTCTCGGTGTGGCTTTGCAGAAGCGCCTCCGCCATTCCCGCAACAGCGCCCAGATTGCCGTCAATCTGGAATATTCTCCTGCCGTTCAGGAAGCTGAGGGCAGCTTGGGAAACCATGCTGTGAACCGCCTTGCCGACCGCCTCGCCGTCAAGCAGGCGCGCAAACTGGCACATACGCCACGCAAGCGGCCAGCCGCCGCCGTCCGTTCCGTTCTGCATCCTCAGCTCTATTGAGCGCCTGACAGCGCGCATAAGCTCGGGCGTATCATCCCAGTTAATCTGGCTGCTCGGATAGGAGGCATAAAGATGGGAAATATGGCTCATTCCCGGCATCTTTTCCGGCAGCTCCTCCTGCCATTCCATGAGCTGACCCTTAGAACCTATCTTGTCCTCGGGCAGCAGCGCGCGCTTCTTCCTGAACTCGTCCGTCATTTCGTCCTCTGCGCCGGTGAGCTTATCAGCTTCAATGCAGGCGGCGAACAAATCGCGCAGAATCTGGTTGTCCATTGCGGGACCCGCGCAGATAGGCGAATCGCTGCCATCGGGCAGAATATATCTGTTTTCGGGCGAAAGCGAGGGGCAGGTTACAAGCCTTCCCTTGCCGTCGTCGGTGAGGAAATCCACAAAGAAAATTGCGAACTCGCGCATAATCGGGCGCCATTCCCTGAGGAAGTCCATATCGCGGGTATACAGGAAATGCTCCCAAAGGTGCATTGCCATCCACGCGCCGCCCATCGTCCAGCTTGTGGAAGCCATGTACTGATCCTGCGGAGCGCAGTCTCCGTAAAAATCCGTGTTGTGGTGGCAGACAGAGCCGCGCATACCGTACATAACCTTTGCCGTTTCGCGCCCCTTGTCGCATACGGAGCGAATCAGCGAGAACAGCGATTTATGCTCCTCGGAAAGGTTGCAGCTTTCGGCAGGCCAGTAGTTCATCTGCACGTTGATATTGGTGGTGTATTTGCTGTCCCACATCGGCGCGAATTCCTTGCACCATATGCCCTGCAAATTGAGCGCGGCGGAGTCGGAGCGCCCGCCTGCGGCAATCAGATAGCGTCCGTAGTTGAAATACAGCGCCTCAAGGTTTATATCCTCGCCGCCCTCGCGGAGCTTTGCAAGCCTCTCGCTTATCGGCTCGTCTGTTTCCTTGCCAAGGGTCAGCAGGCAGCGGTGCATGATAGGCTCAAAATCCGCGATATGCCGCATGAGCAGCGCGTCAAAGCCAAGCCTTGAGGCGCTTTCTATCGCCGCAAGCACCTTTTCGGACGGCTTTGCGTCGCGGTTGTCCGTCGTTGCGGCAAGGTACAGGCAAACGCAGCTCGCGTTAGCGGTGTAGAGCTGTGTGTAGGGGTCGTCCGTCGTTCCGTCCGTATCCATTCCGAGCGCGACGGCAAAGCCCGTTCCGCCCGCGTTGCCCGTTGCAAGCAGCGTCTTTGCGTTTATTGTGTGGTTGGACTCCATAAACATACTGCCCCAGCCGCCTGCGCGAATCATGCTGCCTGGTCTGCGCGGGTCGGGCACAAGCCCTTCAAAAATCATGCTGCGGTCATATCGCGCGCCAAGCTGAACAGCGCCCGCCCTGTCGCTGCGAACGCGAACGCAAAGCACGCTGTCCGGATGGCTTACAAAGGTTTCGCGGGTGAAATGCACCCCGTTTTCCGTCCAGGAAAGGGTGTGAACGCCCTTCATCAGGTCGAGCTGCTGATGATAATTTTCTGCTCCCTCGCTGCTGGGCGACGAGCCTGCCGCAAAGGGGGAGAGGCGGTTAACGCCTATGTCCAGCTCGCCAAGCGACTCGTAATGCC
>CAZUTB010000106.1:0-6394 GCA_964622905.1 uncultured Oscillospiraceae bacterium
TAAGCCTTGCGGAGGAAAAGCCGCTCACCTCGCAGGCAAAGCTTCCAACGGATGATTTTTCCTTTGGCGCTCTGCCTTTGCAGGGTGGCTATTATACCGAAAGCCGCGTTGTTGGCGATGAAACGCTGGACGTTTCCTGCTATCGCGATGAGAGCATATACTGCGAGGTATATACGCGCAGAATGCAGCGTGCCGACTGCCATATAGCGTATGTGAAAATTGCCGACGCTAGCCAGCTCCGCACAATGCTTGCCTCCGAGATTAACAACAAGCCCGAAATGGGAACTACCGATATGGCAAAGGCGGTAAACGCGGTTGTCGCAATAAACGGCGATTATTTCCTTTACCGCAAGGACGGCGAATTTATCGTCAGGCAGAGCAGAATTCTGAAGGCAAAGCCGAGCAGCGAGCTTGACCAGCTTATAATTGATTACAACGGCGATTTCCACATCATTACCTCCGCCGACAAGTCGGGCGAAATAGCAGAGCTTGACGGGCAGATATATCAGGCGTTCACCTTCGGACCCGCGCTTGTGGTTGACGGAATTTTGCAGGAGCGCAAGGACTATACCTTTGAATCGGATTCGAGGGATAATCAGCGCACCGCAATAGGGCAGATTGGCAAGCTGGAGTATGTGTTTGTGGTTGTTGACGGAAGAAGCGACAGCTCAAGGGGTCTCAGCTGCTGGACGCTTGCCGAGGTTATGCAGGAGCTTGGGTGTGTTCAGGCGTATAACCTTGACGGCGGCGGCTCGTCAACTCTTGTTTGGCAGGGCGCCCGCCGGAACGTTCCGCTTGATAAGCTTGACCGCTCGGTTTCGGACTGCATCTACTTCGCAACTTTGGTGAATTCGGGAGATAAATAAATGAAAAAGCTGATTTCTGTTTTGCTTGTGCTGCTGCTTCTGCCGCTTTCCGTAAGCCTTGCCGAGGAAAAGCCGCTCACCTCGCAGGCAAAGCTTCCGACGGATGATTTTTCGGGCGGTGAAAAGCCCTCTGAGGCGGGCTATTATCTGGAGCTTCGCGAGATTGACGGCAAAAGCGTTCTCGTTTCCTGCTATTCCGACGAGAGCATTTTCTGCGAGGTTTATGAGCGCAGAATGTATAACGCGGACTGCCATATTGCCCATGTAAAGATTGCGGACGCAAGCCAGCTCAGAACCGCCGTCGCCTCCGAGATAAGCAATAAAACCAAGCTCGGAACTACTAAAATGGCGGAAATGCTGAACGGTGTTGTCGCGATTAGCGGCGACTACTACACCTATCGCAAGGCGGCTTCCTTCGTTGCGCGTCAGAGCAAGATTATCAAGGGCAAGCCGAGCAGCGTGCTTGACCAGCTTATAATTGACTATAACGGCGATTTCCATATCATCATCGGCGAGGACAAGAACGCCGAGGTCGCTTCCTACGAGGGGCAGATTTATCAGTCCTTCACCTTCGGACCCGCGCTTGTTGTGGACGGCGTTGTTCAGGAAAAGAAGGATTATACCTTTGATGCCTCGGGAAGAAGCAATCAGCGCTCCGCAATTGGGCAGATTGGACCGCTAGAGTATCTGCTTATCGTGGTTGACGGCAGAACGGACGCGTCCAAGGGCATGAGCTGCTGGAATCTTGCCAAGGCTATGGCGGAGCTGGGCTGCGTTCAGGCGTTCAACCTTGACGGCGGCGGCTCGGCAACCTTTGTATGGAAGAACGCGCGCCAGAACACGCCCGTCAATAAGGGCGACCGCGCTATTTCGGATTGCATTTACTTCGCAACGACCGTTGGAGAATAACTATGAAGAAACAATTGCTTATAGCGCTTATAGCGATAATAATTCTCATCGCCCTCTGCGTCAGCTCTCCGGATATTCTCGTGGAAAAAGCGGATTATTACAATCAGCTCGTCACCGAAAAGCTTTTCGGAAAGCCCGCCGCGAAGGATGATGAGGAGGAAGAATATACCGATGAGGGCGAAGGCGATGAAAACGCCAAAGGCATTGCCTTTGGCGAGAAAGCCCTTCTTCTGACGGGCGATTTCTTAATCGTCGGCGCTGAAAGCGGCGCGCATAACGCGCTCCTGCGTTCCGGAATATATGGAGGGCGAGCATGACTGACACCACTTTGTTTACCATGGGCGCTCTTACTGTTACCGCGTTCGGAGTCTCCGTCGCGCTTGTTTCCGCCGTATCTATATTCTACTTCCTTTACAATATGCGCCGCGCGGGGGAGAATATAAACAGGAGCGCCGCAACCGCTGCTATTATGGCGCTTTCCGCGCTTTTGCTTTCGCGCGCCTGCTACGCTATATTGAATTTTGATTACCTTGCCGATTCCCTTGACCAGCCGCTTGCGGTTCTGCGCTTCTGGGAGGGCGGGTTCAGCTATTGGGGCGCGGTTTATGGGGCGCTTTTCGCGTTTTATTTCCGCAGCCTCCGCTCAAAAAACAGTAAGCTTCAAGCATATGCGCTTCCCGCGCTGCTGCTTTTCGCGGCGCTGCTTCGCGTTCCCGAGCTTTTTTCCACGGTTGGAAGGGGAGCGCCGGTTGAGAGCGAGGGTCTGCTTGCTGTGTTCCCGTTTGCCATTCCGGACAGCGGCGAATCGCCCTGCGCTGCAATCTCAGTTTTTGAGCTTGCGGCGGGCTTGATAGCCTTCGGCGCGTCGCTCCTTCTCACAAAGCGCGGCGCAAACAAATACGCTATGCGCCTTCCGCTCGCGTTTTACTGCCTTGCGGATGTTCTGCTGCAATCGCTTCGGCAGGACGAGAGCGGCTACATGATGGCGGGCTTTGTAAGAATTGAGCAGGTGCTTGCGATGGTGCTTGTCGGGCTTATCTTCATCGGCTCCGTTATTGGCGCGGCAAAGCAGAATAAAAAGGCGTGGCTGAAGCTCCTTAGCTGCTCCATTGTTTCCGCTGCCGCGATAGCTGCGGGAATACTCTGCGAGTACGCGCTTGACGCGGGCAACGAGCCGGCGAAGGTTTATCTCGTTATGGGCGCGGCTATGCTCGCATTTCTCGTTTCCTGCATAATAGTATCGCTCGGAATACCCAAAGATGAAAAGGACTGCGCCAAGCAGGACGGCGCGAGGTGAAGAATGAATAACAGGCAGCTTTGGTCAAGATTTCTCCCGTATTTCAAGCCGTATTGGAAAACTATGCTTTTCGACCTGCTCTGTGCGGCGCTTACGACCGTCTGCGAGCTTGTTCTGCCTAAAATTGTGCAGACTATAACCAACGGAGCTATGTCTACGCCCGTTGCGCTTACCGTTTCGCTTATTCTCAGGATGGGCGCGCTCTATCTTGTTCTAAGGATTATCGACACCGCCGCCAATTACTATATGGCGTACACGGGCCATATTATGGGAACAAAGATTGAAACCGATATGCGCACCGACCTTTTCGACCATCTGCAAAAGCTTTCGTTTTCGTACTATTCGGACGCAAAGGTTGGGCAGATAATGTCCAGAATAACGAGCGATCTCTTTGACGTTACCGAGTTCGCTCACCATTGCCCCGAGGAATTTTTCATTGCGGGAATCAAGATAACCGCGTCCTTTATAATCCTTGTGGGAATGAACCTGCCGCTTACGCTTGTGGTGTTCGCCCTGCTTCCGTTAATGTTCGTATGCACCAACTACTTCAATAAAAAGATGCGCGGAGCGTTCAGGGAGCAGCGCAATCAGGTTGGCGAGGTCAACGCGCAGGTTGAGGACAGCCTGCTTGGTATGCGCGTTGTAAAGTCCTTTGCAAATGAGGATTTGGAGCGCGAGCGCTTCCATAAGGGCAATATGGCGTTCTATCACGCAAAATGCCGCGCTTACCGCTATATGGCGGGGTTCAGCAGCACAACCAGAATGATTGACGGAATAATGTATATCGTCGTGGTTGTCGTAGGCGCGCTGCTTCTCATAAACGGAAAGCTTGACGCGGGCGAGTATGTCGCCTACATCCTGTATATCTCAACGCTTCTCACCTCCATACGGCGCATAGTCGAGTTCCGCGAGCAGTTCCAGCGCGGAATGACGGGAATTGAGCGCTTTACGCAGATTATTGACGAGCCTGTCGAGATTAAGGATGAGGAGAACGCCAAGGAGCTTACGGACGTTCAGGGCGACGTTGTTTTCGACAAGGTCAGCTTCCACTATAACGATAACGACAGGCAGGTGCTTTCTCAGCTTGACCTGCATGTTCAGAAGGGTCAGAATATTGCGATAGTCGGTCCCAGCGGCGGCGGAAAGACCACCATGTGCAATCTTATTCCGCGCTTTTACGATGTGTCCTCGGGAAAAATTCTCATTGACGGCAAGGATATAAGGGGAGTCACGCTGAAAAGCCTGCGCAGCGCGATAGGCGTTGTTCAGCAGGAGGTTTACCTGTTCTCCGGTACGATTCTTGAAAACATCGCCTACGGAAAGCGCGGAGCTACCCGCGAGGAAATTGTCGAGGCGGCAAAGCGCGCGGGCGCGGACGATTTCGTTTCGGCGCTTGCAAAGGGCTATGATACCTATGTTGGCGAGCGCGGGGTTAAGCTTTCGGGCGGGCAGAAGCAGAGAATCGCCATCGCTCGCGTGTTCCTTAAAAATCCGCCAATCCTTATTCTTGACGAGGCGACGAGCGCGCTTGACAACGAAAGCGAGCATCTTGTTCAAAAGAGCCTTGAGGAGCTTGCAAAGGGGCGCACAACCTTCACCGTTGCGCACAGGCTTACCACAATCCGCAACGCCGATGTTATTTGGGTGCTTACCGAGCGCGGGGTTGAGGAAATGGGCAGCCATAAGGAGCTTATTGCTAAGGGCGGTATCTATGCCCGCCTTTACAGTATGTATACAGAGCCGCGCGAGGCGATATAAAAGCCTTAGGAGGGTAATACAAATGGATTATAAAGAGTGCTGTGAGCTTTGGCTTGAAAAGCTTTCCGGAAAAGATAACGCTGCCGCAGAGGAAATTCGCGCTATGAGCGAAGCCGAGCGGGAGGAAGCGTTTTCGCTGCCGATGGTATTCGGAACGGGCGGGCTGCGCGCCGTTCGCGGAATGGGTCCCGGGCGAATGAACAAGTATACAATTGCGCGCGTCACGAAGGGGCTTGCGGCGGTTGTTAACGCCTCTCAGCAGGAGAAATGCGTGGTTATAGCCTATGATACTCGCCACGGCTCTGCGGAGTTTGCGCAGGTTGCGGCGGGCGTCCTCTGCGAAAACGGAATAAGCGTTTACCTTTTCGACCGGCCCGCTCCTACCCCGACGCTCTCCTATTCCGTCCGCGATTTGAAGGCGGGCTTCGGCATAGTTATTACAGCGAGCCATAATCCGAAAAAATATAACGGATACAAGGTTTACAACAGCCGCGGAGTGCAGCTGCTTCCCGAGGAAGCCGAGCCGGTAATGCGCGAAATCGAAAGCGTTCCCATGTTCTCCGCTAAGGGCGTTTCGCTTATCGAGGCGCAGGAGAACGGAATGCTGCATTATCTTGGCGATGAGCAGCTTGAAAGGTACGCAAAGCAGGTCTATTCCCTGCTTCCGCGCTCAAAGGCGCTCAAGGATAAAATGAAGGATTTTCCCGTTGTCTACACCGCGCTTTACGGCTCGGGCGCAGTTCCCGTAACCAAGGTTATCGGAATGCAGGGCTTCGAGAAGGCGGTTTTCATTCAGCAGAATCCGGACGGCGATTTCGGCGGGCTGTATATGCCCAATCCCGAAGCGCCCGAGGTATATGCGGAGGCGCTCAGTGCTGCCGAGAAGTGCGGCGCAAAGCTGTTGATGGCAACCGACCCCGACAGCGACCGCGTAGGCGCTATGGTGCTGCACGGCGGCGAGTTTGTTCCGCTCTCCGGAAATCAGATGGGCGCGGTAATATTGAACTATCTGCTTGAGGCGAGAAAGCAGCGCAAGGAGCTGAGGGAAAGCGACCTTGTAGTTACAACCATCGTTTCGGGCGATATGGGCGAGAAAATTGCGAGAGCCTACGGGCTTTCACCCGAGCGTGTGCTTACCGGCTTTAAGTATATCGGCGCGCTTGCGGAGCGCGAGGCGTATCAGGGCAGGCGCTTCGTTTTCGGCTATGAGGAAAGCTACGGCTGCCTCACCGGTGACTTCGTCCGCGATAAGGACGCCGTGATTGCCGTTACCCTTATTCTTGAAATGGCTGTATGGTACGCCGAAAAGGGCAAGGATTTATACGAGGTGTTCCTTGAGCTTTCGCGCAAGTACGGCGGCTATGCGGAAGAGCTGAAAACGATAACCCTCAGCGGGCTTGATTTCTCCGCTAAAATTGACGCTGTAATGTCCCGCCTCCGCTCGCCTGAATTTGCCGGAATCGGCGAGTTCAAGGCGGCTGATATCGAGGATTATGAGAAGGGCTTTGCCGTAAAGAAGGACGGGAGCAAGACCTCACTTTCGCTTCCCAAGTCCGACGTCCTG
>CAZUTB010000107.1:0-6386 GCA_964622905.1 uncultured Oscillospiraceae bacterium
GCTAACGGTGGTGCGGTTAAAGGAACCTATTATCGCTATAAGATTAAGAAGGGCGACACCCTGATCAAGATTGCCGCCAGATTCGGAACTACCGTCGATATCCTTTGCGAAATCAACAATATCGTTGATAAGAGCTTGATCATTGCCGGTCACTATCTCTTCATTCCCACCAAGTAATTAAAGCAACTATGAAACCGCAGTCCGCACAAGTGGATTGCGGCTTCATTTATATACCACATTCATCTATCAGCTTTAGCATCGGAGCTGAATCACAACACTGCATTCGCTTTTCCGGTCATCTTTTTCTCATCCTATCTTTTCCGGAGATTTTCCTGTTAACTTATAATACCTGCGCTTTACGGGCATAGATAATATGCGGCTGCAAAAGGTGATTTCAAGAGGGGAAGTGGGGAGCGCTTTCACAAAAAGTATGCATTGTTTTTGAGAAAAATTATTGTGCAAACGTGTGTATTGAGCGTTAAAACGCATAAATATACATATGATGAGAGCTGCCCTTGTACTTATTTCCTTGATATTCAACGCTTTTTATCGCTTTAGAGGCATGCGGCTGTACAAACGTTTGCACTTGAAATTGTATAAAGGATGTATAAATCGTATAAATAATTTTCTTGCAAACGTTTGCGGAATGTGGTATATTGATGTCAATGAAACGAGCGACATAAATCGGAATATCAAGGCGTTCCTTTGCCGCTTGTTCACAGACTCAAATCGTGACCAATTTGAAAGGATGTGTATTCCCATGAAAAAGCTGCTTTGCTTGCTCCTGACCTTTGCTTTGGCGCTGACGATGCTCGGAAGCGTCGCCATCGCCGAGGGAACCGGTTCGGTTTACTTCCTTAACTTCAAGCCCGAAGCTGATGAGGCTTGGCAGGCTCTTGCGAAGGTGTATGCCGATAAGACCGGTGTGTCGGTAAACGTCGTTACCGCTGCCTCCGGAACGTATCAGCAAACCCTTACCGCCGAAATGGATAAGGGCTCTGCCGCTCCCACGCTGTTCCAGTGCGGAAATCAGGCGGGTCTTGACACTTGGGGAGACTATTGCCTCGACCTGCGCGGAACTGAGTTCTTCAATCAGCTCACCACAGAAGAATTCAACATCAACGGCGCTAACGGCGAAGCCTTCTGCATCGGCTACTGCTACGAAGCGTTCGGCATCATCGTTAACAAGGCGCTGCTTGAAAAAGCCGGTCACAGCATCGACGAAATCAAGGATTTCGCGAGCCTGAAGGCTGTTGCCGAGGATATCCACGCACGCGCTGCGGAGCTTGGCTTTGACGCCTTCACCTCCGCCGGTCTGGACGGCTCCTCCTCCTGGCGCTTCTCCGGTCACCTTGCAAATATGCCCCTTTACTATGAGTTCCGTGATGACGGCATCACCGCAGCTCCCGCAACCATAAAGGGCACCTATCTTGACAACTTCAAGAACATTTGGGACCTTTACATCAACAATTCCGCTACCGCTCCCAGCCAGCTCGCTACCGCGACCGGCGATCAGGCGGAAGCAGAATTCGGTCAGGGTCAGGCTGTGTTCTTCCAGAACGGAACTTGGGAATTCAGCAACCTTACCGGCAAGTTTGAAATGAAGCCCGAAGACCTTGCGATGATTCCTATCTACTGCGGCGTTGAAGGCGAAGAAAAGGCAGGCCTCTGCTGCGGAACCGAAAACTGCTGGGCAGTTAACTCCAAGGCTTCTGCCGAAGACCAGAAGGCTACTCTGGACTTCCTCACTTGGGTTGTTACCTCCGAAGAGGGCACTCAGATGATGGCTGAGCAGTTCGGACCTATCCCGTTCAAGGCAGCTAAGGCTTCCAACAACACCTTCTTCAACGATGCCAATGCGTATCTTGCCGACGGCAACTATGTTGTAACTTGGGCGTTCAACTACACTCCCAATGTTGACACTTGGCGCGCGGGCGTTGTTGCGGCTCTCACCCAGTATTCTGCCGGCGGCTCCTGGGACGATGTTGTAACCGCGTTCGTTCAGGGCTGGGCGGTTCAGTACGCTAACCAGTAATTTGGCTTGACTTCACGGGGAGCGGGGCGCACTCGCTCCCCATTTCCATATCACCCGCAAGTGCTTAAGCGCAGCGGGGAGGAGGGATTCGCTGATGAAACTCGGGAAACGGCGGAGCAACGCAGCCGTAAACTCAAGCTTGATTCGTAAACCTATTCAGCGATGCTTTGCGATATTTCTGCTGCCTACGATGGCGGCATTCTGCATCGGCTTCCTTTATCCGTTCTTCAAGGGTATGTATCTTTCGTTCTGTAAGTTCACAACGACAAGCAATGCAAAATGGGTCGGCTTCGCCAATTATCAAAAGGCGCTTGCGGATCCCGGATTTGTGTATTCATTCCTCTATACCGCGCTGGTTGCGGTGGTTTCGCTCGTTATCATCAATGTGCTTGCGTTCGCCGTTGCCTACGCGCTTACGCGTAAGATTCGCGGCGCAAACATTTACCGCGGAGTGTTCTTCCTTCCGAACCTCATCGGCGGCATCGTTCTGGGATATATTTGGAGTATGCTGTTTAACGGCTTCCTTTCAAGATATGGAACCTCGATAGTTCTCGATACCAATCTCGGCTATTGGGGGCTGATAATCGTAATGTGCTGGCAGCAGATAGGTTACATGATGATAATCTATATTGCTGGTCTGCAATCCATCTCTGAGGAAATGATTGAGGCGGCGAAGATTGACGGAGCAAACGGCTGGCATATGCTCTTTAACATAACCCTGCCTACAATCATGCCGTCTATAACTATATGCACCTTCCTGACGCTAACCAACTCATTTAAGCTCTTTGACCAGAACTTGGTTCTGAATGCAGGGCAGCCGTTTGTGTTCCGCCCCGACGGAAGCATTATCCGCTCTACCGAAATGCTGGCGCTCAACATTTATAACACCTTCTACCTCAACGCCAATTCTCGCGGTGTAGGTCAGGCAAAGGCGGTTCTGTTCTTCCTGCTCGTTGCCGCGATAGCGCTTGTGCAGCTGAGGGCGACACGCTCAAAGGAGGTGCAGCAATGACGCGCGTAAGTATTGCGCCGCATAGCCGCGAAAAAACGCAGCTTGGCAAGGCTGTGCTGAGCATATCCTTTGCAGTAATAAGCCTTCTTTGGATTATGCCAATCATTATCGTGCTGTATAACTCCTTAAAGAGCAACGCGGCGATCAACCTAAATACGTTTGCGCTGCCTAATAAGGAAACATATGTTGGCTTAAGCAACTATATCGGCGGAGTAACGGTTGGCGAGTATCCGTTCCTGAAATCTGTGTTCAACAGCTTTGTAATTACGGTGATTTCCGTAATTCTGATACTCGTCTGCACCTCGATGGCGGCATGGTATATCTCGCGCGTTGACGATATCCTTTCGCGCGTTATGTACTATCTCTGCGTGTTCTCCATGGTCGTTCCCTTCCAGATGGTTATGTTCACGCTGACAAAAACGGCGAATACGCTTTCGCTCAACACGCCGTGGACCATTGAAATCATCTACCTCGGCTTCGGCGCGGGGCTTGCGGTGTTCATGTTTACGGGCTTCGTCAAGAGTATGCCGCTTGAAATTGAGGAAGCTGCGGCAATTGACGGCTGCGGACCGATTCGCACCTTCTTCCGCGTAGTGTTCCCCATGCTCGGACCGATTATCGTATCTGTCGGAGTGCTGGAGCTGATGTGGGTTTGGAATGATTATCTGCTCCCGTACCTCGTGCTTGACAGAACAAAGTACCGCACGATTCCAATCCATATCCAGTATTTGCAGGGCAGCTACGGGCACGTTGATTTAGGCGCGGTTATGGCGCTGATTATCCTGAGTATAGTCCCGATAGTCGTGTTCTATCTCAGCTGCCAGAAGTACATCATTTCCGGCGTTATGGCAGGAGCGGTCAAGGGATAAACGCTTCGCTTCGCTACGCTTTCGGCGCACGTCTGCTAAGGCAGGCGTGCGCCGAGTTTTCACCATTTTTCTGTTCGGTTTACAACCTCACGGCCGGAAAATGGCGCAAGGAAGCGACCGGCGGTCGCTCCTCGGGGCGGCAAAGCTGCCCCTGCGGATTACAATGAAGGAGATACTCCTTCATACTTCCTCCTGAATTATAGTGTGATATGTTTTAGGGGATTGAGGCAGAACTAGTCCTTTCATGCATCCCCAAAAGAAACCGTGTGGATTCATATTATTCAAGCCGCCGTGGAAGCACGGCGGCTAGTATTATAACAATAGCTATTCAAATTTTTTCTAAATACTCAGATTACGAGCTTTTTTACACCTTCACTATCTGAAACGCGGCGGCTCTTCCGAGTCTGTTCATAACGGCAAGCCCCATTCCGTCGGTCGGGAGCATTTCGCAGAAAATTCTGTCTATTCCGAGCCTGTCCATGTCCCGAAGAACAGTAAACAGGCGTGAAGCGGCTTCGGAAGGGCAGGAGAGCCTTCCGAGTGAAACAAGCCTGCGCCCCGCGTACATTTCCGTATGCTCCGAAAAGCAGAGTATGCACGGGGAAAGCGATGCGTTAAGAGCGCTGTCATAGGCGCGCCTGATTCCTTCGCCGACCCTTTCGGCTTCGCCCTCGTAAAGGTGCATTTCGCCCTTTGGAGCGTAGTGGCGATAGCGCATACCGGGAGAAAGCGCCTTTTCGCCGGGGTGGAGCGGTCTTAACACAGATTCGGTCACGCGGCAAACTCCGCAGACCTTCTCAATCATTTCCTTTGTAACCGCGCCCGGGCGCAGAATCATCGGTTCTCCGTGCGCCGCGTCAACAACGGTGCTTTCAAGCCCCACGTCGCACGCTCCGCCGTCGAGTATAAGCGGAATACGCCCGTCCATATCCTCAAGCACATGGAGCGCGGTAGTAGGGCTGGGGCGTCCGGAGCGGTTCGCGCTCGGAGCTGCAATAGGAAGCGCGCAGACCTCGAGCATCCTGTGTGCGAACGGGTTTATCGGTATTCTGATTCCTGCGGTATCAAGCCCCGCAGTAACCTCGTCAGGGATAACGCTCTTTCTGGGCATAATGATGGTTATAGGTCCCGGCATGAACGCGTCTATGAGCGCCTTTCCGGTTTCGGTAATGCTGACCAGCTCCGGAATATGCGCCTTTTCCGCAACATGGACGATGAGCGGATTATCGTGCGGACGTCCCTTCGCGTCAAATATCTTGCCTGCCGCCTTCTCGTCAAAGGCGTTCGCGCCAAGCCCGTAAACCGTTTCGGTCGGGAATGCCGCTATTTCGCCGCTCGCGAACAGCTTTTTGGCAAGCTCGTAGGCTTCTTCGGAGCATTGCATACATCTGGTAATCATCGGGTATTCCGGCTTTCTTATATTAGTCTTGTTATCGCGGCGAGCATCATTCCCAAGGGGAAGTACAGCCCGCTAACGGAATCCGTTTCGCTGCTTTGCGCCTGAGGTATCAGCTCAAGGCATATCAGCTGGAGCATTGCGCCTCCCGCCAAGCCCATAAGCGCGCTTACTGTGCTTTCGCTTATGAAGGATAGCCCGCCGCCGATTATCACGCCCGCAAAGGTGGGCAGAGAGGACAGCAGGAGCATTGCAAACACGAAGCTCCGCTTTCTTCCCGCGGTGACAAACGGGAGCGCGGCGGCAAGCCCCTCGGGCACATCGTGAAGCACTATTCCCGCCGCAAGCTTTAGCCCCAGCGCCGCGCTGCTCACATAGCCCGCGCCGATAGCCATTCCCTCTGGCAGATTGTGAAGCGCAAGTCCCACGAGTATCAGCAGGCTTGCTCGCTCCGCCTTTGAGCGAATAGAGAGCTTTCTTTCAAGCGCAGCCCTTCCTATTGCAATAAGCGCCGCGCCGGAAAAGATGAATACGAGCGTCAGCAGCGGCATTTTCGCAAGAGCCTCGGGCAGAAGGTCAAAGCAGGTTATGAAAAGCATCAGCCCCGCGCTGAGATAGAGCACGCGCGATATTGCGCGCTTGCTTTTCATTACTGGCAGAGCCGTAAGCAGCGCCGCGAGAAGCGCTCCGGAGAGCGAAACCGCAAGCGAAAGCAGAAGAACGGAAAGCATTTGTTATTCTCCTTAAGGGCGTATCGCCCATAAAGAAAATATGCGCTTTACAGCTCTTTAAGAAGCCGCGCCTGCTCATCCATTCTAAGCGCCGTTATCATTTCGTCCATATCGCCGTCAACAAAGGCGTCGATATTATGCAGGGTAAGCCCGATTCTGTGGTCGGTAACCCGTCCCTGCGGAAAATTATAGGTGCGTATCTTTTCGCTTCTTTCACCTGTTCCTACTTGGCTTCGGCGGTTCTGCGCATACGCCTCGTCGTTTTCGGATTGCAGCTTATCGTAAAGCCTGCTCCGCAGTACCTTCATTGCCTTATCGCGGTTCTTTATCTGGCTCTTTTCAT
>CAZUTB010000108.1:0-6359 GCA_964622905.1 uncultured Oscillospiraceae bacterium
GAACGTTCACATCCTGCTTGTCAAGAACGATGAGCGCCTTCTTCTCAGCGCCGAGGTTCTTGAGGATTTCAGCCATAAGCTTCGTCTTGGGAGCGCTGACCGTGAGGCTCTCAAGCGCGACGATTTCGCCGGCGGAGCACTTGCTGGTAAGGGCGCTCTTGATTGCGATGCGGCGCACCTTGCGGGGCACGGACACAACGTAATCACGGGGCTTCGGTGCGAACACCACGCCGCCGTGAGTGAACTGAGGCGCGCGATTGCTGTGATGACGCGCGTTGCCGGTTCCCTTTTGGCGATAAATCTTACGGCCGCCGCCGCGTACTTCGGTACGCGTCTTAGCGCTCTGCGTTCCCTGGCGCTGGTTGGCCAGGATGGAGCGCACGACAAGATGCATGGCGGCAACGTTGACGTCGCAGGCGAATATTTCATCGCTCAGCTCGATTTCGCCAACTTCCTTGCCGGCAGTGTTGTACAGTGCAGTCTTAGCCATGTTGCTTTATTCTCCCTTCTTGGACTCAACCCTTGATGGCGTCGCGAAGCATGACCACGCTGCCGTTGGCGCCGGGAATTGCGCCGTGCACAAGGATTAAGTTGCGCTCTGCGTCAACGGATACTACGGACACGTTCTGCAGGGTCATCTTTTCAGAGCCGTAATGACCGGGCATATGCTTGTTCTTGAATACGCGGGAAGGATCGGAGTTTGCGCTCATGGAGCCTACGCCGCGATGATACTTGGAGCCGTGAGCCATAGGGCCGGTATGCTGCGTCCAGCGATAAATAGCGCCGGTGAAGCCGTGACCCTTGGTGGTTCCGATAATGTCAACCTTCTCGCCCTCGGCGAATACGTCGCACTTGATTTCCTTGCCGACTTCATAGGAAGCGGAATCATCAAGACGAAGCTCCTTGAGGACGCGCATGGGGGCGACGCCGGCTTTCTTGAACTGACCCTGATCGGGCTTGTTCGCGAGCTTGTTTACGCGGTTTTCGGGAATGGTATCAAAACCGACCTGAACCGCCTCGTAGCCGTCGCTCTCGATGGACTTGACATGGGTTACAGGGCAGGGCCCTGCCTGAATAACGGTGACAGGCACGAGAATGCCTTCTTTGGTGAAAATCTGCGTCATGCCGATTTTCTTGCCGAGAATTGCTTTCTTCATTATTACTCGCACCTCCTTACAGCTTGATTTCGATATCGACGCCCGCAGGAAGGTCGAGCTTCATCATAGCGTCAACAGTACGGGGAGTCGGATTGAGAATGTCGATAAGACGCTTGTGCGTCCTGCGCTCGAACTGCTCGCGGCTGTCCTTGAACATGTGGGTCGCGCGCAGAATCGTTACTACTTCCTTTTCGGTAGGAAGCGGGATGGGGCCGGAAACACGGGCGTCAGTGCGCAGAGCGGTTTCCACTATGCGCTGAGCGGACTGGTCAATCAGCTCATGCTCGTATGCCTTCAGCTTGATGCGGATCTTTTGGCTGGCCATTTGTTTTCCTCCTTCATCGTTCTCGGTTTGCCTTTTCGCTTTCGGTGGGTTTCGCAGGTCCGCGCCGAAATTGGGTCAGGCATTCGAGTACGTCGTCCGATTTTCGGACTAGTCGGCGATAATTACCCGCCGGCCGGGCGGCAACTTATCGCTTCATCCTCGTTCGGGGCAATGCCCCTCACGCCCAAGAGCGCTTTTTTCGTGACTTTTGCGCTCACTGCCCATTTACAGACAACGCGAATATAATAACATGACCGTGAAAATAATGCAATACCTTTTACAGCTCTAAATTAAGTTTTTTGCAGATTTTTTTGCGGTTTTATTCCGCCCTCTTCAAGGCACAGTCATGCTTTAGCGCTTCGCGGCGCGTACACTGAACCGTGCGTGTCCATAATGGCGTTTTCGGGCGATTTGATGTATCTTTCGTGACTTTGCCCGATACACTGAGCCGCGCGTGTCCATATACGATAATTTATGTTGATTTTCATAAGAAAAGACGCGCTTTATTCGCTTCGCTGTGCGCTTGATATTTCAAAACCGCTTAAGCTATGGTATACTAAAGCAAATTCCGACCGCTTCGGTCTTATCAGAAAGGACGAAAAAATGAAAGTTTCAGAGCGTTTTCTCAAATATGCGAGCGTAGACACAAACTCCTCCGAGGACACCCACGTTACCCCCTCCACCCCCTCGCAGCTGCCCTTCGCGAAGGCTCTTGCCGAGGAAATGAAGACTATCGGGCTTACCGAGGTTAGCGTTTCAAACGAAGGCTATGTATACGGAACGCTTCCCGCAACCGCCGAGGGCGACACGATAGCGCTTATTTCCCATATGGACACCTCTCCCGCAATGCCCGCTTCCCCGCTCAACTCCCGCACCCTCCGCTACGAGGGCGGCGACGTTGTGCTAAACGCGGAAAAGAACATCGTTATGACCGTGAAGGACTTCCCTTCCCTCTTAACCCACGTTGGTGAGGACATAATCGTAACCGACGGAACTACGCTCCTGGGTGCGGACGACAAGGCGGGAATTGCGGAGATAATAACGCTTTGCGAGAAGCTTATAAAGGATAAATCCGTAAAGCATCCTAAGATTCGCGTAGCCTTCACTCCCGACGAGGAAATTGGCGAGGGTGCGGACCACTTTGACCTTGAGCTGCTTAATGCCAAGTACGGCTACACCGTTGACGGCGGTGACCTTGGCGAAATCGAATACGAAAACTTCAACGCCGCGGCGGCGACTCTTACCGTACACGGAGTAAACATTCATCCCGGCTCTGCAAAGAACAAGATGGTGAACGCCGCGCTGCTTGCTATGGAATTCGCCTCGATGCTTCCTCCCGCCGAGACCCCTGCGCACACCGAGGGCTACGAGGGCTTCTATCACCTCTGTTCCATGGAGGGCAACGAGGAGAAGGCGGTGCTCAAGTACATAATCCGCGACCACGATATGGACAAGTTCAACGCGCGCAAGGCGTACATGGAGCGCGCGGCTCAGTACCTTAAAGAGAAATACGGCGAGGGCGTTTTCGAGCTGAAGCTCCGCGACAGCTATTTCAATATGCGCGGAATAATCGAAAAGCATATGGACGTTATTGACCGCGCGGTCAAGGCTATGGAAAAATGCGGAGTCAAGCCGCTCATACAGCCCATCCGCGGCGGTACCGACGGAGCGCGCCTTTCCTTCATGGGTCTTCCCTGCCCCAACCTCTCAACCGGCGGGCACAATTTCCACGGAAGATATGAATACATAAGCATTCAGAGCATGGAAAAGATGGTTGACGTTCTGGAGGCGCTCGTTTCCCTATGAAGGAAGAAAAGACAAACGCGATAAGGATTCTCAAAAAAGCGAAGGTCAGCTTTGAAACGGCAAGCTATGAGCCGGATGAAAAGCTTGACGCGGTTACAGCGGCGGCAAAGCTCGGCGTCAGCCCCTCCGTAGTCTACAAGACGCTTATAACCGAAGGAAAATCGCGGCAATACTATGTATTCGTGATTCCCGCCGCAGCGGAGCTTGACCTCAAGGCTGCCGCGAGAACCGCAGGCGAGAAAAGCGTTGAGATGATTCCCGTAAAGGATATAAACGCGGCGAGCGGATACATAAGAGGCGGCTGCAGCCCCATCGGAATGAAAAAGCAGTATAAAACTGTAATCGACAAGAGCGCCGAAGCCCTTTCCTTATTTTATGTGAGCGCGGGAAGGCGCGGTCTACAGCTCAAGCTTTGCCCCAAGGAGCTTGCAGCCGTTATCGGAGCGGAGTTTTCCGAGATTTTGCTGTGATAGAATACACGCTCATAAGAGCAGCGCGAAAAACAGTCGGGATAAGGCTTACACAAAGCGGCGAAATAGAGGTTCGCGCGCCGCATTCCGTTTCCAAAGCGTACATCGAAAGGCTGCTTGAGGAAAAGCGAAGCTGGATTGAAAAGACGCAGGCGCGGATAAAGACTGACGGAGCGCCGCTTGAGCCGGGCTTTGGCGCAAAGGTGCTTTATCTGGGCAGGGAGTACAGGCTTACCGAATCGCCTGCCAAGAAGCTTAAAGCGCCCGAAATATCCGAGGACAGGCTTTTCGTATATGCAAAAAGCGGCGAAAGCGCCGCTGATGCCTACGAAAGAGCCTTGAGGAGCTCCGCTGCAGAGTACCTTCCGAAAAGGCTTGCGGAGCTGAGAGAGCGCTTCGGGACGGAAGAATGCAGGGTGAGAATATCCAAGGCAAGGACGCGCTGGGGAAGCTGCTCACGCGCAAGAGGAAGAATGCAGGTAATTTCGCTCTCCCTGCGGCTTATGCAGCTGCCCGAGGAATGCATTGACGCGGTTATAATCCACGAGCTTTGCCACCTTACGGTTGGCGGGCACGGGAAGGATTTTTACGCGCTGATGGAAAGCCGCAATCCCGACTGGCGGGACGACTACGCCAAGGAAAAGAAAAGCACCCGCCGCGGCATGAGCTGGCAGGTGTAATAGACAAGCGCCTTTATTCCCAGTGCGAGGTTTTCGCATTGGGAAATTTTTTAACCAAGGCTTTTTTCGGGTTTATCAGATTCTTTTCGGCAACAAGCTCCAGCATATCCGCGTCGCTCGCCCCGTCGCCGTAAGCCGCGCTTCCCTCATATGAAAGGGCTTCGCCGATTCCGTCCAAGTATTCTCCTATGCGCCGCGCCTTTTCCGCGCCCTTACAGTTCCGCCCGTCAATATCGCCGGTAAGCACGCCCGCGACGGAGGTAAGGCGCGTTGCGATAACCTCGTCCGCATAGCCGAGGGTTTTGAGCGTGTGCGTGTATATTTCCGGCGACGCTGTCACTATAACGATTCTGCGCCCCTCGCGCCTGTCCGCCTCAATGCTCGCAAGCCCCTCCGCGAAAAGCCTGTCCTTAAGCTCGGATATAAAGAATTCCTCGCCGAAGCGGAAGGCGTTTTCCGCGCTTTTTCCGCGGAGCATCGAGAGCACGCGAGCCTTAGAGCGCTGCTCGTCATAGATTCCTATTCCGTAGAAAAGCCCGCTTATGGCGGCGTTTATATACATACCGAGCGTTATGAAGCGGTGCTTATCCGCATAGCGCAGGAAGGGCAGAATTGTATCTCCCGCAATAAGCGTTTTGTCAAAATCATAGAGCGCAAGCTTTATCATAAATCCTCCGCTGAAAAGAAAGATATGAACAGTATAACCAAATTTACGTGTTTTGCAAATCCATGCGATATTTGTTATACTGTGCGTGAAAAATACGGAAGAAGGAGGCGGAGCAATTGGATTTTCGGCATTTCGGCAAATGCTCAATGCTCTCGCCCGTTCCGGTTGCAATGGTAACGAGCGTCAATAAGGACGGAAAACCGAATGTTTTCACCGCGGCATGGTGCGGAACCGTCTGTTCAAAGCCGCCTATGATATCGCTCGGAATCAAGCCCGAGCGTTACAGCTACGGGCTTATAAAGGAAAGCGGCGAGTGCGTTCTCAATATGACGGGCAAGAACCTAGTCCGCGCGGCGGATTACTGCGGAGTGAAGAGCGGCCGCGATACGGACAAATTCGCGGATATGCGCATGACCCCCGTAAAAACCTGCGTTTCCGCGCCCGCAATAGAGGAAAGCCCGCTTAATATTCCATGCCGAGTTAAGGAGATAATTCACCTCGGCTCGCACGATATGTTCCTTTTAGAGGTAATGGACGTTGCGCTGAGGGAAGACCTGTTCTTCGGCGAAGCGCCGAGCATGGCAAAGGCGCAGCTTGTCAGCTACGCGCACGGAGAATACTTTCTGATGGGCGAAAAGCTCGGCTTCTTCGGCTTCTCCGTAGCATCAAAGGATGTGCTTTCTCGCAGAATGCCAAAGTCGGGAGGCAGATAAAATATGTATATGCTTCTCGACACTCCGTTTGCCCAGCATTTCGACAGCAGGCAGTTCACTCTTGAGGCGCAGGAGAGAATAGGCGCGTTTTTGATACGGCACGGCTTTGAAGGCTCCATGCTTGACGGGTTTCTTTCGCGCTACGCAAACCTATTAAACAAGGAGCAGCTTTCCGTAACGGGCGAAAGCTCCTCCTTCGGCAGGGCGCAGCTTCGCCGTGTGATAATCCCAACAGTATGCCTTTACAGGCAGCTGCAAAAGGAGGATTTTACCGAGGAGCAGGCGCTTACGCTTACAACGGGCTTCCTCCGCGACTATGTATACGCAAGGGCGGTAAAGCTGCAAAACCAGATGCTGCACTATATAGTAAGGGTCAAGAAAAAGAAGTATTATCTGCAAACCCTGCTTCCGCAGCTGTCAAAGCCGCCGTTCCTGCTTGAAATTGACAGGCACACGCACAGCGAGCTGACCTTCCATATCAGGCACTGCTATTACAAGGAGGCGCTTGAGCGGCTTGACGCATTAGAGCTGCTTCCATACT
>CAZUTB010000109.1:0-6329 GCA_964622905.1 uncultured Oscillospiraceae bacterium
TGAATGGCTTCCGCGCGGAGACCGTCAGGCTCGTCTTCGTTTCCGATTTCGCGGTACTTTTCCCAGATTTCGGGCTTGTAGGGGTCGTTCGGGAGGACCGCCATACAGGTTGTCGGATGCTCAACATAGGGGTCGAGCGGGAAGAATTTCAGGATTGCGTCAAGTATCTCGTGGATTCCGTGCCCGTCCATCCTCACCGTCTTTTCGGGGCAGCCGAAGCGCGGGTAATTGCCGTCGCAAATGAGCAGCTCGTCCCCGTGACCCATTTCCATCAGTATCTTCATCAGCTCCGGAGGAATTATCTTAGGAATGCCCTTGAGCATTTTTTTCGCCTCACTTCGTAATTGTTCCGTCTTCGTCCCACAGGTCGTGCCAGTCGTTCGCGCCGGGCCACAGGAACACCTGTCCCTTTATCAGGCGGCAGTTTTTGTCAACTGACGCAAGCTTCTTCATCTCCGCGCCGGTAAGCGGGTCAACCGTCGTCGAGCGCAGGTTGCTCACATACTCGTTCTCGTGGATGGAGAAAGGAATCGGAATCTGCCCGCGCTGCACAGCCCACTTGAGGCAGATTACCGCGGGATGCACTCCGTGCGCCTTGGCAATCTCAACAAGCTCGGGCACCTGAATATCCGCAATGTCGTCGGGCGTCATATCACGCTCGGGGCGGGTCGGGCTGCCGATGGGGCAGAAGGCGATAGGCTGAATTCCGTGCGCGACAACGTAGTCGTAAAGCTCCGGCTGCTGGAAGCAGGGGTGAAGCTCCATTTCGATTACTGTAGGCTTGATTCTGCAAAGCGGAAGCACCGCCTCAAGCTTCGGGATAGTCATGCTGCTCATTCCAAGATTCTTAACAAGCCCCATATCTACAAGGCGCTCCATCTGCGCCCATGTGGACATGAATTCCTCTGCGGAGAAGGGCTTGCTGTTGGGGTTGCGGCTGTCGCCGTCGCAGAAGGGCGCATGGTAGTTCGGGAAGGGCCAATGCACAAAGTAGAAGTCCAGATAGTCAAGCTGCAAATCCTTGAGCGTTTTTGCGCAGGAGAGCAGCACATCGCCCTTTCCGTGCATATCGTTCCATACCTTGGAGGTTATGAAAAGCTCCTCGCGCTTGACAACGCCCTCCTTGAGCGCCTCGGCGAAAACCTTGCCGATAAGGTCTTCATTTCCGTAAACGGACGCGCAGTCGAACATACGGTAGCCGCAGCGGATTGCGCCCGCAACGGCGGCGCTTACCTGCTCAGGAGTGAAGCGGTCGCTTCCGAAGGTTCCCATTCCCATGCAGGGGATTTCCTGCCCGTTGGAAAGCTTTCTTTTCGGTACGAGCGAGGGATTGATGAATTCAGCCATTGTAGTTCCTCTTTCCTTTATTTGTTTATCAGCATTATCTTTCCGTGAACCTCGGAGGGGTTTTTGTAAAGCATGAACGCCTCGGAAACCTGCTCCATAGGATATTTCTTGAATATGAAGGCGGGGTCGAATTTCAGCTCTCCCGTTGCAAAATAGTGAGCGGTAAGGCTCCATTCGCATCCCGGGAACGGCGCGGAATAGCTCATCCAGCTTCCGGTGAGGTTGAATTCCTTGCGGTTCATGTTCTCCCACTCGGCAGGGGTGAAGCTAACATCCTTGTGCGGCGTTCCGATAAAGCAAAGCCGCGCCTTATTGCCCGCGAGCTTGAACGCCATCTTCATCGTTATCGGGTTGCCCGCCGCTTCGAATACGCTTTCAAAGCCGCTTCCGCCGGTAAGCGCAAGCGCCTTATCCATAAAGTCGGGCTGCAATGTGTTTATCGTTTCGTCCGCGCCCATTCTCTTTGCCAGCGCAAGCCGCCCATCGTCAATATCGAAGGCGACAATCTTCTTAGCGCCGAATATCTTCGCCCATTGCAGGGTGAAAATGCCTATCGTTCCAAGCCCAAGCACGGCAACGGTTTCGCCGCCCTTATAGCCGGAATGGATAACTCCGTGAACAGCTACGGTTGACGGCTCGAACATCGCCGCCTGCTCGTAGGGAATGGAGCTGTCGTACTTGACCGCGTTCCTTTCGGGCATTACAACGTACTCGGCAAAGCTGCCCTGCTGGCGGCTTCCGATGAAGCTGTAATGCTTGCAGAGTGCAAAATCACCCTTCTGGCAGTCCGCGCACTTCATGCAGGGGAGCAGGGGAGCGCCGCTTACGGTGTCGCCGACCTTTATTTCGGTAACGCCCTCGCCCACCTCGACAACGTCGCCCGCAAACTCGTGCCCAAGCACAACGGGATAGAAATGCGCGCCGTGGTCAAGCACTCTCGGAACATCGCTTCCGCAGATTCCCGTTGCCCTTACGTGAACCTTCACAAGCCCCGCGCCGCATTTAGGCTCGTCCCAGTCCGCGTACCTGATATCCTCGTTTCCGTAAAGAACAGCCGCTTTCATTCTTTGTTCCCCCTCATTAAAGGCTCAAGCCTTTCGTAAATCTCTCTGAAGGTTTTGTACCCGCGCTCGTAGGCCTCGGCGTTTTCATCGCTCGGAGTATGCACGCGCTTTACCTTGACGGTCTTTTCAGCCGCCTCCTCAAAGCCGCCGTACACTCCCGCGCCGACTCCCGCAAGAATCGCCGCGCCACGGGTTGTAGCCGTGTCGCTCATCGGCACCTCTATCGCCCTGCCGGTAACGTCCGCCTTAATCTGCGTCCATACCCTGCTGTTCGCGCTTCCGCCCATTGCCCTTAGCGTTTCGGTGCTCGCTCCCGCCTCGGCGGCAGCTTCAAGGTTATGCCGGAGGGTATACGCAACGCTTTCCATAACCGAGCGAATCATATGCGCGCGCGATTTTGAGTACCGCAGCCCATAGAAAACTCCGCAGGCATCGGGATTCCATATCGGGCTTCTTTCACCCGCAAGATAGGGGAGGAATACAACTCCCTCGCTTCCTGCGGGAACCTCTGCGGCAAGCTCGCTCATGCTTTCAAAGCTCAGCTCCGGACAGATGGTTTCGCGCAGCCATTTCAGCGCCCCGCCGCCGCCCGTTGTTCCGCCCTGCAAAAGCCATTTGTTCGGCACTACGTGCCTTCCGAGAATCAGGCGCTTGTCGGCAAGGCATTTGTCCATGCAAATGCTCATTCCGCCCGCCTGACCGCCCTGCTCCTGCGTCTGACCTGCCTTAACAACTCCCGCGCCGAGCGCTCCGCAGGCTGCGTCAAGCCCGCCCGCCGCAACGGGGGTGCCCTCCTTAAGCCCTGTCAGCTCCGCCGCCTGCCTGCTTACCTGTCCCACTATCTTATGCGAGGGGAACAGCTCCGGAAGCAGCGATGGACGGATTCCGAGCCTCTCGGCGGCGCTTTCGTTCCACTCGCCCTTCTCCATATCAAAGCAGCAAAGCCCGTAGCCCTGCGATAAATCCTGCGTCAGCCTTCCGCACAGGCGGTAGACAATAAAGCTGTTGCTTTGCAGAATTTTATCCGCGTTTTTGTAAACGGATGGCGCGTTATTCTTGTACCAAAGTATCTTCGGCAGGGTGTAGCTTGGCGATGTAGGGTTACCGCAGAGCGAGAATAGCTCATCCTCGGGAATGGCTTGCTTGATTTCCTCACATTCCCTTATCGCTCTTGTGTCCGTCCATATCGGGGTCGGGGCAAGCACGCTTCCGCTCTTATCCACGGCTATCGCGGACCAACTCTGCCCGTCAACGCCCACTGCCGCAATTTTGCCGCTGCTGTCGCCGAGCTTTTCGCATATTTCGCGAATCGCCGCGAATACCGCGTTTTGCCACTCATCGGGGCTTTGCTCCGCGTAGCCCGCCTTCGGGTAGCTTACAGAATATTCGCGCAGCGACGCCGCGATTACCGCGCCGTTTTCATCAAAAGCGGCAGCCTTGCACGCGGAGGTGCCAACGTCCACGCCTAAGAGATAAGCGCTCATTTTCCGCTCTTGCCCTCCGAGCCTAACAGGCGAATAAGCTCGATAACGCGGTTCTTGACCGCCTCGCGCCCTGCCGCTCCGTATTTCTTTGGGTCAAAGGTTTCGGGTTTTTCCGCAAGATACTGCTTTACAGCGTCGGAATAGGCTATTCTCAATTCTGTGGCGTAGTTGACCTTGCATATTCCGCGCTTTACGCACTCGCGAACCGTTTCATGCGGAACGCCGGAAGTTCCGTGCAGAACAAGCGGAGCGGAAACGCGCGCGCGGATTTCGGAAAGGCGCTCAAGGTCAAGCTTCGGCTCAGCCTTGTAAACCCCGTGAGCGGTTCCGATGGCGGGAGCAAACGCGAAAATGCCCGTTTCCTTGGCGAATCTCTCCGCCTCGGCAGGGTCGGTATACTGCGCGTTTGCGCTGTGGTCGTCTTCCTTGCCGCCAACCTTGCCAAGCTCCGCCTCAACCGGAAGCTTGCCAGCCATCTTGACTACGCTCTTTGTAACCTTGATGTTTTCTTCAAGGGGCAGGAGGGAGGCGTCAATCATCAGCGAGGTGTAGCCCTCTTTTGCGCATTCCTCGGCAAGCTCGTAGCTGCTTCCGTGGTCAAGGTGCAGGGCAATCTCCGCCTTAGCGTCCCTTGCAAGCTTAGCGGTAAGCCCCGCAAACGCCTTGGGCGGCGCGTATTTCAGCGTTCCGGGCGTTGTTTGAATTATCACGGGCGAGTTGGTTTCCTCTGCGGCGGCAATTATCGCCTGAACCATTTCCATGTTCTCGGCGTTGAACGCGCCAATGGCGTATTTGCCCTCCTGAGCCTTCAAAAGCATCTCTTTTGTATCTACTAACGGCATTATTCTTCCCTCCAAAGCGTAACGTTACGGTTTATTGAAAGTATAGTATCTGCGCCTTCGTTTGTCAATGCTTTAGTACAAAATAAAGACGGAAATTGAAGATGCGGATATTGACCGGAGATTAGGAGCTGTCTTGGCGGCAGAAATCCCGCTGTGCTGCTGAAAAGCCCTTTCGTTTTTGTTAATTCATGTTGTTTTCTGTCGTGCCATTTGCTATAATGCTTTCAGGGCTTCGACAGGAGGCGTTCCAATGGCTGCCACAATGAAGGATATCTCTCATGAAACGGGCTTAGGGCTTGCCACAATATCAAAATATTACAATGGCGGGCAGGTAAGACCCAAGAACAAAAAGCTTATAGAGGAAGCGGCAAAAAAGCTCAGCTTCGTTCCGAACGAATTCGCTCGGAGCCTTAAAACCAAGCAGTCGCGGACGGTCGGGGTTATTATTCCGGAGCTTGGAAACGCCTTTATAACCTCCATTATCGCAACTATGGAGGACCAATTGCGGAAAATGGACTATGCCGTTATAGTCTGCGACTGCCGAAGCGACCCGAAAAGGGAGGCGGAAGCCGTATCGTTTCTGCTTCACAAGCGGGTTGACGGGCTTATCAATATGCCTACGGACTCAACCGGCGCGCACCTTCTGCCTGCGATAAAAGCAGGAGTGCCCATAGTGCTTGTTGACCGCCTGCTTCGCCCTCTGCGCGGGCAGCTGAGCGCCGTTGTCGTTGATAATGTGGCGGCGGCGGAAAACGGCACGGAGTTCCTTGTGCGTCAGGGGCATCGGGACATAGGGCTTGTGCTTGGCGATAAGGCGCTTTATACAACGGAGTGCCGCCGCGAGGGGTATATAAGCGCCCTTAAAAACGCGCATATTCAGCTTCGCGAGGAGCTTGTGCGATACGGCGATTACACTATGGACGGCGGCTACAACGCGGTCAAGGCGCTTATGCAGCTCCAAAGCCGCCCGACAGCCGTTTTCGTAACAAATTTCGAGATGACGCTTGGCGCAATGCTCGCGTTTAATGAATTGCAGATACGCGTTCCGCAGGACGTTTCGGTTATCGGCTTTGATAAGCTTGATATGTTCGGCGAAATCTTCCCGAATCTCACGCTAGTCAAGCAGCCGCAGAACGCGATAGGCGAGCAGGTCGCAAAGCTTATGCTTGAAATGCTCGCGGGCGGAGAAGCGTCACATCCGCAGGTTGTCACCCTCAGCACTCAGCTCTTTGTCGGCTCGTCCACAAGGAAGCTGTGAAGGCTTTAGTATTGTTACATGGTATAACAAACCATATAAATATGGATAACCTAATAACAAGAAGCCTTGACGCTGATAACGCCAAGGCTTTTGCTTAGTTACTCGCTTTTAGTAAATATTGAAGCAGCGGAGACCAAGCAGGGGCAGATTCCATATCTGCCCGCCTGTTTGCCGTTTATTGTTTTGCGCAAAACAAGGCGTAACCGGCAGGGGCGCTACTCAGTGTGCCCTCCGTTCCCGTGCTTGAATTTACGCGATACAAGGCGGGAAAACACAGTTTTCCGTTGCGGGTGACGGGGTTATGTTCCGAGAATTATAAGTATCACAAGTATAG
>CAZUTB010000110.1:0-6281 GCA_964622905.1 uncultured Oscillospiraceae bacterium
CACATATCCGGGCTTGCCTACCGCCAAATAGCGCTGGCAGGCATCGTCAACATTGTCGGCAAATCCGGCTTCCGCAAGCTGATGACCGACGTGCATTCTGCCAATGCTTTTTCCGTCCCTGGGAGTAAGAGGAGTAAGCGAAATACCGATAGCTTCAAGGCGTTTATAGATTTCAAACATTCTGTCATCGCGCTCTTTCCTCATTACCGAAAGGAACTCGAGCAGCTCTTTTGAATTAAGCACATCTCCGTAAGCTAATATATGGTATTCATTCACTCCGCCGGTTGAAATTTCAACTCCGGAAAGCACGGTAAGCGGCGTTCCCTCGGCGGCTTTTACAGCGGGAGCTATCCCGCCGACCGCGTCGTGGTCTGTGACCGCAACAAGGCTTAAGCAGGTATCCAGCGCAAGGGAAACAAGCTGCTCAGGCGAAGCATCGCCATCCGAAACGGTGGTGTGAGCGTGTAAATCCGCGCTGAACTCACCGTCAATTTTCGTCAGGCTCATGGAACGCCTCAGTGTCGTCATCGCCAACCTGCGGCATATGCGGGATGGCGGGCTTATCGCCGGTTTCGGCTTTCAGCTCAGGCTCGGGCTTTATCTCTTCCTTTGCGGGAGCAACATAAGGGATGCCGTCCATGAAGCAGCGGAACTCATCCTTGGAAACCGTTTCGCGCTCGACAAGCAGCTCCGAAAGCGCGGTAAGCTTATCCTTGAAGCTTACAAGCGTATTATAGGCAGTTTCGTAGCAGGTTTCTATAATGCGCTTTACCTCGCTGTCAATAGCTGCGGCAACCTCCTCGGAATACTCCTGACTATGCGCAAAATCTCTGCCGAGGAAAACCTCCTCGTCGCCGGAGAGGTATACATGGCCGAGCGATTCACTCATTCCGTACTTGGTTACCATAGCCTTAGCAAGCTGAGTTGCGTACTTAAGATCGCTCTGCGCTCCGGTGGAAATATCGCCGAGCATAAGCTTTTCAGCCGCGTTTCCGCCAAGGGACATCGCGATTCTGTCAAGCAGCTGGCTCTTTGTGACGAAGTCGCTTTCCTTGCTCGGCAAAACAAGCGTATGACCGCCCGAGGTTCCGCGGGGAACTATTGTTACAAGGTGAACGTCGTCGCAGTTCGGAAGCACATGGCCTACAATCGCATGACCGCCCTCATGCAGGGCAACCATTCTCTTATCCTCGGGCGTAACCTTATGGCTGCGCTTTTCGGGACCCATCTGAACGCGCTCAACAGCCTCGCGCAGAATATCCGTGTCAATGGTCTTGCGGCGATTTCTCGCGGAGAGAATAGCCGCTTCATTCATAATATTTTCAAGGTCAGCGCCGGTTGAGAACGGAGTCTGCTTTGCAAGCTCCCGAAGGTCAACATTCTTATTGAGCGGCTTGCCCTTGGAATGCACCTTAAGTACAGCCTCGCGGCCGTCAAGGTCGGGATAATTGACGGTAACCTGCCTGTCAAAGCGGCCGGGGCGCAGAAGCGCAGGGTCAAGAATATCGCGGCGGTTAGTTGCCGCCATTACAATAACGCCCTCATTATTGGAGAATCCGTCCATTTCAACAAGGAGCTGATTCAGGGTCTGCTCGCGCTCGTCATGCCCGCCGCCCATTCCTGCGCCGCGATGCCTTCCAACAGCGTCGATTTCATCAATGAAGATGATGCTGGGAGCAGCCTTCTTTGCCTGGTCAAACAAATCGCGCACACGGCTTGCGCCGACGCCGACGAACATTTCAACGAAATCAGAGCCGCTTATGGAGAAGAACGGAACGTTCGCTTCGCCGGATACCGCTTTTGCAAGCAGAGTTTTTCCTGTACCGGGAGGGCCTACTAAGAGAACTCCCTTAGGAATTCTTGCGCCCATATCGGTATACATTTTAGGGTTTTTAAGGAAGTCAACGATTTCGCGAAGCTCTTCCTTTTCCTCATCCTCGCCTGCAACGTCGGCAAAGGTGACCTTATTTTTCGGGTCAGCCATTCTTGCGTGGCTCTTGCCGAAATTCATAACCTTGTTATTCCCGCCGCCCTGCGAGCGCATGATGAACAGCCACAGCGCAACCATCAGAACTATCATGATGATAGTCGGCAGAAGCTCTATGTACCAGGGCGTGGTTATAGGCGCGCGATAGTCAACGGTAAATCCGTAATCGGAGGTTGTAAGCGCCGCAGTGCTTACGCCCTTCTGCGCGGCGTATATAGCCTTAACATCGTTATTGAAGACTTCCTCGCTGCCGATATTTGTTTCAAAATCGTACTTGGAGGGGAAGTCGCTCAGGGAGATTTTCGAGTCGTTATAAAGACCGACCATAGTCGTGCCGTTGCTCGAAATCGCTACCCGCGATATTTCACCGTCGGTTATTTTCTGAAGCAGGGTGCTGTACTCAATACGCCTGTTAACCGTCGTTCCCATTCCGTTAATGAGAAGCGCCACTACTATAAACACGGCAATCAGGCAAATATACATCATAAATCCGCGTCCGGTCTTTTTGTTCAAGCCTCAAACCTCCTTACATGAATCCAAATTACAGAGCATTATAACACAAAGATTCCGTGTGCGCAATCCGAACACTGCCGAAAAACGGCGAAAATCGGTGTTTGAACACATCATTCAAAGCTTTACCTGACAAGCGCCTTGAGCATCACCATATACGATACGGATTATTTACGAAATTATCAGCGTTTTCCGCAGAAAGGCATTATCAGCGCGGCGGCAAAGGTCAAAACGGCGGCTGCAAGCGACTGCTCACAGTTAAGGACGCTTACCGACAGAAAAGCCGCAAGCGTTAAGCAGCCTGTCAGGATTACGGAAGCAAAGCTGCTCTTATATGAAACCGCGCAGACAGCAAGCGATATCGCAATTATTATCTCAGTACTCACAGGCTGAGAAACGCTTAGGAGCGCTCCAGACAGGGCTGAAGCGGCGGAAGCGAGCATTACCGCAAGCATAACCGCTCTGCCTGCGTTTATTACGATATCCCGCGCAGACTGCGAGCTTTCGCCGACAGCCGAAAGCGTCAGGCGCAGCTTTTTATTAAGCATCAGGAAAAGCGAAAGCGCTATAAGCACAGCAGCAGAAAGAATCGCCGCTTGTGAAGCGCTCAGCTCTGATGCTTCCATAGTATTTCCTGTTCCGAAAAGCGATAGAGCAAGCACAATAGGCACAGGCAAAGCGCAAATCAGCTTATTCCCCGAAACGCGCCTTGATGACAGCAGGTAGGGAAGCGCCGCAAGGCAGCCCGCGATTAGCGCCGCAGACAAGGCTATAAGCAGATTCACAAATATGCTTTGAGATACGGATTGCGGAATCAGCCTGCATACCAGCATGCCCGCAAGCGCTCCGCCGACAGGCGCAAAGCGGTTTTCGCCGCATTTGTCGCAAAGCGAAACAGACAGAGAGATTATGAGAAACGGTATTACAAAGGCGGCTGCGGATATAATTGTCTGCATACTCATTTCTGTATCCCTCCCCGTCTGCCATTCCTCTGCGGATTGCAGATAGCCAAATACAGGAGCAGCGAGAGCGCGGGTATAAGCGGAGAAGCCCATAAAGCCGCATCCGGCGAGAAAAGCTTATCGGCAATAAGCCCCAAAAGCGAAAGCAGGAAAGCAAAGGCAAGCGCGGGCGAAGGCAAAAACGACGCAAGCACGGACGCAGACAGAGCAAAGAGCCAGCGGCTCAAGATAAAGCTGTTCAACGTTTCCCCTGAAAGCTTTCCGGAAAACAGAACGACAGCTGCGCCCGCAAGCCCGCAGAGCGCGCCCGAAAGAAGCGCCGCAGAAAGAAATGCGGAAGCGGAGCTTACTCCCTTTATTCCCGAAGCATCCCTTCCGAGAGAGGAAATCCTCCATCTGCGTCCCGCTCTGCCCTTCATCAGAATTATCGAAAGCACGAACGCAAGCAGCGCTGCTCCGACGGCAATAAGCGTTTCGGCAGTTCCATCCGTAAAAGAAAATGCATTGCTCGTTACAGCTGCATCCGCTTTTTCGCAGATATATCCGGTCAGAAAGAATACGGAGGCGCTCAGCAGCAGACCGACAGCTTCGCCTCTTGCGCCCGACAGCCTTTTCAGCAATGCAAGCATGATGCCGACAAGCATACCCGCCGCCGCTCCCGAAAGAAGCGACAGACAAAAAGCTGTTATTCCGCCGACAGCAGCGGATAAAAGACTGTAAGCCTTTATGAAGGCAAACGCCCCAAGAAGCATTTCGCCCGCCGCAGCAAGGTTCAGCTCGCCCGCAGCGTTCATAACGCAGAAGGAGAGCGCGCAAAGCAGAATTGGTAGCAGCGCTGAAACAGCAAAAGATATCAGCGCATCCTTATCTGTGATTTCGCCTATAAGCCCGCTGATGCTTGCCGCGCTTACGCCATTCGGGATAGCAAAGCGGACAAAAGCATAAGCAGCGAGTGCCGAAAGCAGAATGAACAGCGCAGCTGCTGCCGTTCGTCTTTTCATACCGTTCTGTCCCTTCTTGCGCCCATCATGTACGCGCCGATTTCATCCTCATCGGTTGTTTCGGGATAAAGCACAGCCGCGGTTTCTCCGGATGACAGCACGACTATTCTGTCGGCAAGCCCAAGGAGCATATCGGCGCTTGAGCTAAGCATCATTATTGAATTACCGTGGTCACGCAGCTCTATAAGCCTGCGGGCAACAGCGCAAGCCTGCTTCCACTCAAAAGCCGCAAGCGGCTCCTCAATTAGCAACACCTTCGGCTCTCGCTTTATTTCGCTCAGCAGGGAAAGCAGCTTAAGCTCTGCTTTACTCAAGATAGAAAGCGGCGTTTTTGCTGTATAGCTTTCACTTAAGCCCGCCTCGCGAAGCACTTCACCGGCAAGCATTTTTGCGGCTTTAGCTCCGAGACCCTTGCCGTGCGCGGCAGATGCGATTATCAAATCGCCGACGGTTGCCGCAGTTCCTTCGCAGTCAATGTAATCCGGTATCACAGCTATTCCGTGCGCGCGGAGCTTCACGGAGGAAAGCCCCGTTACCTCGGTTTCTTCAACGAAAAGCCGCCCGCTCCTTGGCTTTGTCAACCCGCAAAGCGCGCCAATAGCTTCCTTTCCGCCGTCATCCTTTAGGCTCGCTATTCCGACAATCTCCCCCGAATAGACGGTAAGCGAAAGATTGCTGATGCCTGCGGAATACTTTTTCGGAGCAACAAAAAGGTTTTGTATGGTGTATATCGGGTCGCCCTGCTTCGGCTGCCGTTTTTGCGGAAACGCCGAAGCGTCGGCACCAAGCATTGCGTCCTCAGCATCACCGAGCGCTGTTTCGCTGCTTACAAAGGTTCCGACGGTCGTTCCGCTGCAAAGCGCAGTAAACTTGTCCGAGTACGACAAAGCATCGCGGGCAACATCGGTTGAATACAGAATTGCAAAGCTTTCCTTCGACAGCCTGTGAAGCAGCGCAAATAATTCCTCTGCCTGCTGCATTGCAAGCCCGAGAACGGGTTTATCCAAAAGGAGCAGCCTTGCGCCGGACGCTATGCTTCCGAGAAGCTGTATATAAAGCCTTTCCTGAACATCCAGGGACGCATACTTTACCGAAAAATCTATTGTTATTCCAAGCCTTGCCGCGTACTCCCCGGCAAGCTTAATGAGCTTCTTTCCGGATATGCCCCTGCCGGAATAAAGCAGAAGATTATCCGACGCAGTAAGGCTCTCCGTTCCTCCGCCTGCCGAGATATAGCCCGTCTTGCAGCTTACAAACAGCTCTCCCCTGTCTGCCTTTAGGCTGCCCGATAACGCGCGCAGCAGGGCGGTGCTTCCGCTTCCGGAATCGCCCAGCAGGGCGTGCATTTCTCCATAGCGAAGCGTGACGGACGCGTTTTTCAGTGCCTGCCTTCCGTTTTCACTTATGAATACTCCCGCCGCTTTCGCCGCGCAAGCATTTTCATCCGCCGTACTTCTTACTGCCATAGCTCTCCCCGCACAAATAAGTAAAAATGCCGAAGGACTATGCCTCCGGCGCTTCTGTTGCGCTCAGCTCCGCTTGAGCCGCCTGCGGATTATCTCCATTATTCTTTCCCGAAATGTACTTAGGAACGAAGATAATTCCGCAAATTACGATAGCAACAATAAGAACAGCTATCGCAATAAGCTTTGAGTTCTTATTTTCAGTCATCAGCTTGTCCTCCTAATGTATTCCTTCAAATTATAGCACCGCTCACTTGCCATTACAAGCTTTGAGCGCTGTATGCACTATGCTCAGGGCTTCCGAGGTTGCCTCAGCGCTCAGCTGCCCGGGCGCCGAGGCTGCTCCCGCCGACGCAAA